>CAMDWT010000016.1 GCA_945877505.1 Crenothrix polyspora | reverse complement strand
ACTTACACGATGAACACTGCGCACGACGAGTTCGTGAGTGGTCAGACGTACACAGACAGCATCACCGTAACAGCAGCCGACGGCACCGCACAAGTGGTGACCGTAACGATGACGGGTGCAAACGATGCGCCTATCGTGGCCACGCTATTACTTGATCAATCTGGCACCGAAGGCACCGCTATTAGTTATCAGTTTGCGAGTAACAGCTTTACCGACGTGGACAACGCTATACTGACTTACACAGCCACCTTTGTGGACGGCACGGCGCTGTCCACCAAAGGTCTGAGTTTTGATGCCAGTACACGCACTTTCAGCGGCACCCCAATCAAAGGCTCAGCAGGTACACTACACGTCAACGTTACGGCCAGCGATGGAACTCTAAGTGTAACAGATACCTTCGATATAGTTGTTGCAGGTCTTAACCACGCGCCTGTCTTGGCCGATACGGCCCTGAGCTTTGCTAACATAGCCCAGCGAGCATCAGGGGCTGCCGTTAATAATCCCAGCGGTGCAATGGGTAAATGGGTAAGTGAGTTCATGGGGGGCGTTAGCGATCAAGATAGCAGTGATGGTAAAGGCATGGCTATAACCAGTATTGACACCAAGAATGGTACGTTATGGTATAGCACTGACAACGGTACGACGTGGCAGAAGGTTGACATTAGCACGCCGGTCAGTGAAAGCCACGCCTTTCTGTTGTCTGCGAACACAAACAATCGTTTGTACTTCCAGCCTAATATTGATTATTCAGGTGTTAGCAATGCTCTGACTTTCCGCGCTTGGGACCAAACCGAAGGGGCTTCCACTAGCTTTACCAATATTACCGCCCATGGCAACCGCACAGCTTTTTCTGACAACACCGATACCATCAGTCAGACAGTACCATTGTCGTATTTGACAAATGCAATTAATGGTAACACGCCTTTTGAAACAGCCGGATACGCAGTGTCTAGTCTTGGCGACGTGAATGGTGATGGCTATGATGATTTTATAATTTCTGCGCCCTATAACACAGATCAGCTTCAACTGACGGGTTCTCAGGCAGGAGCGCAAATTGCCGTCGGCACTCCTGTGGTACAGCGAGATTATGTGGTGTTTGGTCGTTCTGATAATTTGATGCCGATGAACTTAAGTTCATTAACCTCGGCTAATAATGGTCTAGGTTTTGTTATTAACAGTCTTTCTTATGGCTATGCACAAATGCCTGGTGTGGGTTCTGTTTCTGCAGCCGGTGATTTGAACGGCGACGGCCTAAAGGACATGTTTGTAACTGAAAGGCATGCGCTCTCGACCGGTACGTATGTTAGTAAGACTTACGTGGTGTATGGCACGACGTCAAGCAACCCGGTTAATTTAAGTAATTTACCCGCTAATCAGGGTTATAGTGTGACCCAACCTTCGACCTCTAATGACGTTACCAATGTCGGTGATCTAAATGGTGATGGTCTGTCTGATTTGGTCGTAACTAGTAAGGGAACAACTGATACTTATGTGCTGTTGGGTCAAACGACCAATAGCACCAGTATCGCCGCAGGGGCTATCAAGCTCAGTTATTCTGGATCTCTGACAGGAATTGCTGCCCTAAGTTCGACTACAGCATCCGGTGTGGGCGACGTCAACGGGGATGGTCTGGCCGATATATTGGTAAGCGTAGCGAATGCAAATAAAAGTTATGTGGTATTTGGTAAGTCTAACTTTGGGTCTGTCGATTTGAATAACCTTGGAACCGATGGTTTTGCAGTTACGGGATTATTTGTATCTAATAACATTTACAATAATATTTCTGATATAGGTGATGTTAACGGGGATGGTTTAGCTGATTTTGTGGTTGAAGATCCTAATGTCAAGGATAACAACGGTTCTACGGTGGGACGTAGTTATGTGGTGTTTGGTAAAACAACAAACACCGGCGTGAACTTGGCTGATCTGACGGCTGGAATGAGTAGCGCAGGGTTTGTGATCAATGGCGGGGGGGCGTCTGTTTCCAGTGCCGGAGATTTTAATGGTGATGGTTTGGCTGATATGATAATTGGAATATCTGGCTATACATATGTGGTGTATGGTGGGACGAGTTCGGCACCTATCGAGCTATCTAACGTCGCTAAAGGTGTGGGCGGTTTTCGGGTCTATGCTATGTCGTCTAATAGATTTGGTGCGGCCGTTTCTTATGGCGGTGATCTAAACGGTGACGGTTATGCTGATCTGATAGTGGGTGCTTTTGCTTCAAATGTCACCAATACACCGCCGAACTACGCAAACACTACAAATCCTATCAGTACTGTCGAAGGGAAGACCTATGTTATTTACGGAGGCTCGCAGTATGTCTCTGGTGCTGTGGTCATGGGTACGGGTTCTTCCGTTAACGAATATGTAGCGGGCACTAATGGTAACGACAAGCTCATTGGTGGAGGGGGTATCGATACGTTCAGTGCAGGTAAAGGCGACGACAGCATCGTCTTACAAGCCTCTGATGTGTTTAATTTGGCCAACAACACAGTGTCCAGTCGTAAGTCTAGGGTTGATGGGGGCGAGGGTTTTGACACGCTTCAGTTGACCGGGAGTGCCAACCTCGATCTGACGACCATTAGCAACGTGGGTGCAATGCTGGATATAAGCACTAGTCGCATCAACAGCATTGAACGCATCGATCTTGGTGCCGATGCAACTGCCAACACCTTAAGCCTGAACGCCACCGACGTGAAAGACATGGCGGACTTTAATAGCATCCACCTAACGACTGTCAGCGATGACGGCAAAATATGGACGAATGTTATCGGCACGGCCCTAAGTGCGACGACACAGTTTCACCAAGTGGTGGTTGAAGGTACCGCGCAAGACACGCTCAACCTGCAAGCGGGCATGGGTGGTTGGGCCAACGTGGGTGAAGTCAACTACACCGGCGGCGCAGGCTACTACGTGTACCAAAACACCACCACAAACAGCCAAGTCATAGTGGACAAGCGCGTGGTGGTGAACAACAACGACAAAGTCTTACCTCCTGTGGTGTTAACTGATGCCATTAATGGCGCAGGGGCATTGGCTGGATCAGGCTACACCGTCTCCAATATAGGAGACGTCAATGGTGATGGCTATGATGACATCCTCATTGGCGTTAGAACTTGTAGTCAGTCCCCTGGTGAAAATAGTTATGTAGTGTTTGGTAGTGTTTCCAATGTGATGCCTTTAAATTTATCAAGCTTGAATGCCGGTACAAGTCCCGCAGGATTTATGATTAAAAATAGCCTAGCACCGCCTGCTATTCACAACAATAACGGAAATGGTTTAAGGGTATCTGGTTTGGGTGACATGAACGGAGATGGCTTGGCAGATTTTCTTATAGGAGATCAGAGCGCTTACACTCTAGGTGGTACCAGTGCTAATGGTGGTAAAGACTATGTGGTGTACGGTAAGAAAGATACCACAGCCATAGATTTGGCTAGTTTGAATGGAGGAACCAGCACAAATGGTTTCTTAATTAATGGTATTATTGGTGCCCAGGGAACCATGATCGGCCAATCGATATCCAATTTGGGTGATGTCAATGGTGACGGTATTCCTGATCTTATTGTGGCGGGCTACGATTCTCCACTATCTTCCACCTACGTGGTGTTCGGTAAAACGGGCAATCAAACCGTAAATATCAGTAACGTGTCCGCCGGGTTGGGTGGTTATAGTATTACCGGTGGTACTAACAGTCCTTCGATGGTGAGTAATGCGGGCGATGTCAACGGCGACGGTTTGGCTGACATGCTTATTGGTAACTATAATAACAATGTATCTTATGTTGTGTATGGTAAGGCCAGTACGGCATCAGGGAATGCAGCCGTGAATTTATTAAACCTATCATCCGGCACGTCGACTGAAGGTTTTGCTATTTTGGGTGCCACTAATGGAGGCGGATTGGGCAATGGTGTGTCCAGTCTAGGTGACGTGAACGGAGATGGCTTGGCTGACGTGATAATCAACTCACCAACTGGAAACAACAGTTATGTGTTGTTTGGTAAGGCCGGTGGCGGAGCCAACGTTTATCAATCCGCCATTGATGCAGGCATGTCTAAATCGGGGTTCGCCCTCATTGGTTCAAGCAGTGCACCATCTCGCTACACCGTATCGTCCGCTGGTGATTTCAATGGTGATGGTTTGGCGGACATGATTGTGATCGGCTATGCAAGCACCGTTTCAGGTATGGCCAATGCCGGTAAGGTTTACGTGGTGTTCGGTCAAACTGGTACTACACCCATTTATTTAAGTAACGTGGATAAAGGTATGGGTGGGTTTGTTATCAATGGTCAATCGGCTAATGACTATTTAGGCAGTGCCGTGTCTTATGCCGGTGATCTTAATGGGGATGGTTATGGCGACTTGTTGGTTAACGCATATAATGCCAGTCCCCTGATAAATACAGGTGGCACCGCCCTAACTGGGGCAGGAAAAACCTACGTCATCTACGGTGGCCCTCAGTTCATCAGCGGCAATGTGGCTTTGGCCACCGGCACCTCGGCAGACGACTACGTGGTCGGCACCAGCGGCAACGACACCCTCATTGGCAACGGCGGCATAGACCGCTTTAACGCAGGCAAGGGTAACGACACCATCGTGCTGCAAGCCTCAGACGTGAGCAACCTCGCTAGTAACGTGGTGGGTAACACCAAAGCCATGGTCGACGGCGGCACGGGCTTTGACACTTTGCAAGTGTCTGCCGCTGGCGTGAACTTGGATTTGACCGCCATTAGCAATGTGGGCGGTATGACGAGCGAAGGCCAAAGCCGTATCAACAGCATAGAGCGCATCAACCTCGGTGCGGACACTAGTGCCAACACCCTGACGCTGACCGCCAAAGATGTGAACGACATGGCTGATTTTAATAGCATCCACCTAACGACTGTCAGCGATGACGGCAAAATATGGACGAATGTTATCGGCACGGCCCTAAGTGCGACGACACAGTTTCACCAAGTGGTGGTTGAAGGTACCAGTGCTGATAAGTTGAACCTCAGTCTGGGCTTTAGTTCAGCAGGGACGGTGAGTAACGGCTCAACTACCTACAACGTGTACCAAAACACGGCCACTAACTCGCAAGTGATTGCCGATAGCGCCATCACCAACGTGGTGATCCCCCCTGATCCGCTGAATGCAACTGCTTGTGCAGCAGTGTTCACCAGTTCCTCAACGGGCTGGAACGGTTTGACGGGTCAGGTGGCTGTGGCCATAAATAGCCCTGCATTCGCCAATGCAACGATCAAGCTGTATGTGAACTCGACGCTTGTGCAGACGGCCACCATGAGTGCCAGCGGTAGCTACAACGGTCAATCGCTAGGCCTCTCTCCATCGCGGTTGACGGTGAACAACAACGACATTGTTCACGGGGAGTTTGTTGTCAACGGTGTGACCTATGTCATTGGTGGGGGGATGAAATATTTGAACCCAACGAGTGCAGGCAATGGTTCGGGCACTCAGGTTGCAGTCACCTACGCCACACCTCTGGTGCTTGATCTGAACGGTGACGGCGTGCAGACCGTGGGTCTGAACGAGAGTGTGCAGTTTGACTTGACCGACAGTGGCACCCCGCAAAAGACAAGCTGGGTGGACAAGCAAGACGGTTTGCTGGCGATCGATTTGAACGGCGACGGGCAGATCAACAGTGGTGCTGAATTGTTTGGTAACCACACCCAGTTGGCCAATGGCACAACGGCCAGCAACGGCTGGGCTGCTCTGGGCGCGATGGACAGCAATCACGATGGCAAGATCGAAGCGCACGACGCCAACTTTGACAAGTTGCGTGTGTGGGTCGATGCCAACGGCGACGGTGTGACCGACGCGGGCGAACTGCACACCTTGGCCGAGGTGAACGTGGCAAGCATCAATTTGAATGCTGACAACACCACCACGTACCAAAATGGCAACGCGCTGCAGGGCTTCTCGTCTTTCACATCTACCGATGGCACAACCCACGACATCGTGGACGTGTCCTTCTTGGTCCAACCGGTGTTGGCCGATGTGGGATTGCAGGTGCAGAACGCCATGTCTAACGTCTTTACCCTAAGTATGGGCGAGAGCTTGGACTTGTCAGGCTTGGGCAATGCCACGCAAGAGTCAGGCATCAATATGTCAACTGACAGCGCAGCCAACAGCGTCAAGCTTACCTTGACTGACGTGCTGAATACCGCTGTTACTAATGGACTCCATCAACTGACGTTGACTGGCGATGCTAATGACTCAGTGCAATTGACTGCCCATGAGTGGACCAACACAGGCACTACGGTGACCGAAGGCGACCACAGTTACGCAGTGTACAACGCCACCACCAGCATTGAAGCGCAGTTGTTAATCGACCAAGCTATGGTCAACGCAGGCCATGTGATGTAAGCCATCACCGCTAGCCTGTTTCAGTAAAAAAAACCCACGCCTCACAAGGGCGTGGGTTTTTTTTGCTTAGTGGAATGGGTCAGGTGCCAGTCGGGGTTTGTTTTTATATAATGTAGGAGAGGCTTTAGCACGCTTATTCCTTTAGGCTTAATTTTTAGCATGCATCCTAAAAATCATAAGTTTAAGCGTAAAAACTTTAGGTAGGCGGTTCACACCTGCCTATGGTTTTTATGGGTTCAATTAAGCAAGCAAAGAAAATAAAAGTCCTCGTCTTTTATATAAGTCTTAACAATTGTTCACTTTATTTGGTTTAAGAGAATGCTATATTGGCTCTGGGTAAGGGGCAGCGTAAGTTAAAAGTAGAAAACCCTAGGTCAATCTTAAATCTGACGCTGATACCTGTTATTTACTAAACGATGACTAACGAGGCATGTTAATGCGAATGTATAATCCTACCCATCCGGGCAAGATACTTTATGAACTTTGGTTGCAACCTTTAAATTTGACGATTACTGAAACGGCCCTGAAATTGAATGTTACTCGAAAAACGGTTTCTGCCTTAGTTAATGGTAGAACGAGTGTGAGTCCCGAAATGGCTTTTCGATTAGAGTTGGTTTTTGGAAAAAATGCAGAATCATGGCTTGCAGCGCAAGCGGCTTATGATTTATGGCAATTAGAAGCAAAACGTGAAAGTTTCGGCGTACATTGTGTGGCGGCTTAAGAGTGTTGTAAATCAGATTGAACAGGTCTTACTGTCATACTTCAGTTTAAATGAGACTTTTAATTTGGAGTAATAATGGGGAGTACGGTAAAGGTAAAGGGCTTAATCCCTCTTTTTAAAGGGGGATTAAGCGGTAAAGTTTAAAAAAACTTGGCTTTTTCGTTAGAGTAGAGGCGTTTTATTTTTCAAATAAGGCCATTGATTCCACATGACCTGTTTGTGGAAACATATCCATCACGCCGGCTTTAACGAGCTTGTAGCCTAATTCGTTGACTAATATGCCAGCATCACGGGCGAGCGTTGATGGATTACAAGAGACATAAACAATCTGCTCAGGTTGCCATTTTTTGAAGTGTTGCAAAACTTCAGACGCGCCGGCTCTGGAAGGGTCCAGCATGATTTTGTTATATTTTTTGTTGGCCCAAGGTTGGTCGCTAATATCTTTACTTAAATCGGCGGCATAAAATTCAACATTGGTGATGCCATTATGACGCGCATTTTCTTTGGCGTGATTAACCAACGGCTGATCACCTTCTATTCCCACGACGTGTCCTGCAAACTTTGCCATGGGTAAGGTGAAGTTCCCTAAACCACAAAATAAATCTAAGACGTTGTCGTTTTCATTGAGGTTTAAGGTTTCCAGTACCCGATTAATCATTTTCTTGTTAATGTCATAATTAACTTGGGTAAACATGGCCGGCTTAAATTTAAATTCTAAATTCTGGTCGGGTAGGGCATAAGTTGGAATAATTTCTGGTTCGCCGTCCAGAGGGATAATGGTATCTGGGCCTTTGGATTGAAGACAGATGCTCATATTATGGGCATGACCAAAAGTACGCATTCGTTCTTGATCGGCGGCAGTGGCGGGTTCTAAAACACGAAAGGAGAGTACACATTGGTCATCGCCAATGGCGACTTCTATTTGTGGGATTTTATCTCGAATGGTTAATTCGGAAATCATTTCGCCCAAGGCTAATAATTTGGTGCCGACTATGGGGTGCATGACAATACAGCTATCAATTTCAGCTAAGTAGGGATGTCGTCTTTCTCTAAAACCAACCAGTACCCGATTTTTCTTGGCGACGTATTTGACGCCCATGCGGGCTTTGCGACGATAACCCCAGTGCGGACCTTCTAAGGGTTGCCATAATTCTGGAACGCCTACTTTACCGATGCGTGTAAACTGCTCGTTGAGGAGTTCTTGTTTGATTCTAATTTGTGCAGAGGATTCAACATGCTGAAAGCTACAACCACCGCAGACGCCAAAATGTGCGCATTGTGCCTCTACGCGGTCGGCGGCACGGGTGAATAAAGTGGAAACTTTGCCTTCGGCATAATCTTTACGGCTATCGGTATAAATAAATTCAACTTCTTCGCCTGGCAAAGCCTCATCAATGAAAATCACTTTGCCATCGACATGCGCAACGCCGCGACCATCATGGGCTAAGGATTCAATCGTGACTTTGACAGGTGTTTCCGGTAGTTGTTTCTTTCTTGATCTTTTGGCCATGCTGTGTGTATTCCCAACTTTCAGAGGATGTTGACTGCTCGCTTGTTTAAGTAGGTGGTACTTAGCAAGCAGTAAAGAGTGTTTGTATTGTACAGGCTGTAAAGGTGAACAACATTAAGCAGGAAAAATACCTGTCGATAAATAACGATCGCCACGGTCACAAATAATCACGACGATGATGGCATTTTCGACTTCTTGAGATAGTTTTAAAGCAGCAGAAATGGCTCCGCCAGAGGAAACGCCAGCAAATATACCTTCTTCAGCGGCTAATGCACGGGTCATTTTTTCGGCGTCTTCTTGCGTGACGTCTATAATTCTATCAACGCGATCCGCTTGATAGATTTTAGGTAAATAGGCTTTGGGCCAGCGCCGAATGCCAGGAATTTTAGAATCGCCTTCGGGCTGTACGCCGATAATCTGAATGGCTGGGTTTTGTTCTTTAAGGTATTTTGAAGTTCCCATTATCGTGCCGGTAGTGCCCATGGCGCTGACAAAGTGGGTTACTTTTCCGTGGGTATCGTTCCAGATTTCTGGTCCGGTGCTTTCATAATGCGCTAAGGGGTTGTCGGGGTTGGCAAACTGATCCAGTATGCGTCCTTTACCGTCGGCTTCCATCGCCCGCGCTAAATCTATGGCGGTTTCCATACTGCCTGCAGCCGGTGTTAGTATGATTTCAGCGCCGTAAGCTTTCATGGAGGCTTTGCGTTCATCACTCATGTTGTCTGGCATTATTAAGGTTATTTTGTAACCTTTAATGGCGGCTACCATGGCTAAAGCAATGCCTGTATTGCCACTGGTCGCTTCAATTAAGCGGTCACCCGGTTTGATTTCTCCCCTGAGTTCGGCATGTTTAATCATGCTTAGGGCGGGTAGGTCTTTAACTGAACCTGCCGGATTGTTGCCTTCTAACTTGGCTAAAATAGTATTGCTGGTGTTGCCGGGCAAACGTTGCAGTCTGGCTAGTGGGGCGTTACGAACAAAAGATTCAATCGTCGGGAAAGTCATAATGAGTAGTCTGGGCTGAAATTTTAAGGTGAATTATCCCATAAAAAGCAAACAGCATGATAATTGCAATTGTCCTAGGCGGTGGTTCCAGATGGTAAGTTAGTCTAGTCGGTGTTTAAATTACAAGGCCCGCCTGCGATTTTTGGGTTTATAGGGTATTATTAGGCGTATAAATTCCGAGATCACTCACCTTCGATATGTAAATGAGTCCCCATGAATAATGATGATATTGACGTAGTAAAAAAGTATTTGCTTAACTTACAAGATCAAATCTGCTTAGCACTTGAAAATGAAGAGTCTGAGGCGCGTTTTTTTGAAGATGTTTGGGAAAGAGCAGAAGGGGGAGGCGGTAGAACGCGTGTATTAGAAAATGGTCAGGTTTTTGAACAGGCAGGGGTTAATTTTTCTTATGTAAGAGGGATTAATTTGCCGGCCTCTGCAACGGCTAAAAGACCTGAATTAGTTGATCGTCAGTTTCATGCAATGGGTGTGTCTTTAGTTATCCATCCCAAAAATCCTTATGTGCCAACCACGCATGCCAATGTGCGATTTTTAATCGCTGAAAAACCAGGTTCTGACTCTATTTGGTGGTTTGGTGGTGGCTTTGATTTAACGCCCTATTATCCTTTTAAAGACGATGTTATCGATTGGCATAGCAGTGCGCAGCGTGCTTGTCTTCCTTTTGGTGATGAGGTTTATCCCACCTTTAAGAAATGGTGTGATGACTATTTTTATCTCCCTCATCGACATGAAACGCGAGGCGTAGGCGGTTTGTTTTTTGATGATCTAAATGAATGGGGTTTTGAGACGTGTTTTAACTTTATGCAAAGCGTGGGTAATCAGTTTGTTGAGGCTTATTTACCGATTGTGCAAAAACGAAAAAACACGATTTATAGTGAGCGAGAGCGTGATTTTCAATTGTATCGTAGAGGTCGTTATGTTGAATTTAATTTGGTTTACGATAGAGGGACTTTATTTGGCTTGCAATCGAATGGGCGCACGGAATCTATTTTAATGTCAATGCCACCTCTAGCTCGTTGGCGATACAATTGGGCGCCTGAGCCAGGATCGCCAGAAGCGAGTCTTTATGAGGATTATTTAAAGCCACAAAATTGGCTCAATCTTTAAAATTTTGTAGTTACTTTAAGCGTTTATAAGCCATGAATAGGATTGTCATAATGCAAGGACCTTTAAAAAAAATGTGCGCCAAACTGGACGCTTCGGTTCAGTACACTTTGCCCCTAGGCGAGGAGCGCGTGCCATTAAACGCATTGATTGGCCAGACGATAAAACTAAGGTATACGGGCAATATTGCCTGTGTGCATTGCAATAGAGTGATTAAGAAAAGTTTTAATCAAGGTTACTGTTATCCTTGTTTTAGCTCCTTAGCGCAATGCGATATGTGTATTATGAAGCCTGAAACCTGTCATTTTGAGGCCGGGACTTGTCGAGAACCTGAGTGGGGTGAGACTTTTTGTTTTCAGCCGCATGTGGTTTATTTGGCCAATTCCAGTGGTGTAAAAGTTGGCATTACTCGGCAAACACAAATCCCGACGCGTTGGATAGATCAGGGTGCTGTGCAGGCATTGCCGATATTTAGGGTTAAGTCGCGGTATATTTCTGGCTTGATTGAGATAGTAATAGCAAAACATGTCAGTGATAAAACCAGTTGGCAACAAATGCTAAAAAATAATGTTGAGCCAGTTGATTTAATCGCTAAACGTGATGAGTTAATGCATCACTGTAAATTAGAAATCGCTGAAATTAGTCAGCGCTTTGGTGAGCAGGCGGTTATGTTTTTAGAGAATGAGACGGTTGTTGATATTCATTTTCCTGTAGAACACTATCCCTTGAAAGTTAAGTCGTTTAATTTCGATAAAAATCCTGAAGTATCGGGGGTTTTACAGGGTATTAAAGGTCAGTACCTTTTGTTAGATACGGGCGTCATTAATATCCGTAAGTTTTCAGGATACGACGTTGAGTTTTCAAGGTGAGGATTTAATCTTTTTAAATATTATCATGCACTTATGAATGATAATGGGTCTTAAGTGTTTTATAGCGTAATCGTGGCTCAAATTTACCGATAATGTTTGTTATAATTAACTGACGATAACTTGCTGAAGTTATAGCCCTGAGTTTGCCATTAGGGTCAATAAACAGAAAATATATTTATTACTTTCCTTTTGATATTAATGTTGAAGACAAAACACTTAAATAACGCTGAGCCGTTATTTTTCTCGCTACTTAAAAGAAAATAGTCATGCGAAGCAGGCGAGTCCTTAGAGAAAATAACGCTGGGCAGGGATACCTTCGTTTTTTAACTTTATATATCGTTGTTGTATCAATGATAGTGTCTTTTGCTGTCATAAAAATTGTCTACGATGAAGTGAAAACTTCAAAGTATCAAGCGCGTTATTTGTCGGCTATTAGTGAGCAGTTGGGTTTTAAGCTTATGTCTGGCGCTAGTTCGTCAATTCGTTATCCTGAATACGGCCCTTATGATCAACGCTTGGGCTATACCTTATTACCTGAGGTTATTAAGCGCTTACAAAGTGCCGGTTTTGTTATTACTTCGCAAGCTACTTTTTCACCAATGATGTCTGAGCTTGCAAATTACGGGCTATTTAACATTTATCACGAAAAAACCCAGGCAGGCCTTCAAATTACCGATAAAGCTAATCACGTTATTTTTAATGCGATTTATCCTAATTACGGTTATCCCAATTTTAAAGCGGTTCCACCACTTATTATGGATACACTGCTTTTTATTGAGAACAGAGAATTACTCCATGAGAAGCATACAACGGTTAATCCCGCTATTGAATGGGACCGTTTAGGGTTGGCTGGTTTGCAGTTGGTCGCTCATAAGTTGGGTGCTACCAGCGCGTTACCAGGGGGCAGTACCTTAGCAACCCAAATGGAAAAGTATCGTCATTCCAAGAATGGTTACACTAACTCTATTTTGGATAAATTTCGGCAAATGGGTACTGCGTCTTTGAGAGCGTATATGATGGGCCCTGATACCCTAGAAATGCGCCAGGAAATTGCGCTGTCTTATTTAAACTCAATGCCTCTTGCTGCGACACCTAAGTTAGGTGAAATTCATGGTTTGGGTGATGGTTTATCGGGTTGGTTTGGTACGGATTTTGCCGAAGTTAATAAATTACTTAGTCCGGAGGCGCTTAGACCACCCAAGCAGATTAGTGAGAAGCAAGCGATAGCCTATCGCCAAGTATTAAATATATTTTTGTCCCAGCGAAGACCCACTTATTTGCTAGGGCGTGGTTATGAGGCGTTGCAACGGCTTACTGACAGCTATTTACGTGTTATGACTGAGCAAGGGATTGTTTCGCCGGTCTTGAGGGATGCGGTATTAAAGGTAAAGGCTGTTAGGCCACTCAAGATGGATGATGTACCTGTTCAGTTTTTTGCACAAAAAAAGACCCAAAATGTATTGCGCGCCCGTCTTGCAAAAACATTGGGCGTTAAGTCTAACTATGATTTGGATCGCTTAGATTTAACCGTTAAAACGACGCTTGATTATTCGACGCAACAAGCGGTAACTAATGCGTTAAAGTTATTAAGTCAACCTAATGAAGCTCGGTCGGCCGGTATTTTAGGCTTTAGATTGCTTAATGAGAATACCGATCTTAGTCCTATTGTTTATAGTTTGATGTTGTTTGAGCGGGGTGAAGCGGGTAATTTGCTTCGGGTGCAAACGGATAACTATGATCAACCGCTTGATATAAATGAAGGTATACGACTGGATTTAGGTTCTACTTCCAAGCTTAGGACAATGGTCCATTACCTTGAATTAGTTGCTGATGTCTATCAGCAATATAAAGGGTTATCAGCGGCAACGCTTAGTAAGATTGAACTGCATCCGCGTGATTTTATTTCTGCCTGGGTGGTAGAACAATTGAAAGCATCCCCCCAGATTAATTTAGAAGATTTGCTGAATCGTGCGATTGATAAGCGTTATTCTGCAGGCCCCGGCGAGTATTTTTTTACGGGTGGCGGTCTTCATCATTTTAATAATTTTACCAGCGATGAGGATTATAAAGTCATGTCAGTGCGGGATGCGCTGCGAGATTCGGTCAACCTTGTTTTTATTCGCTTGATGCGGGAGGTGGTGTATCACCATCTCTATAAGCCAAATGGGATTGCTCGCTGGCTGGAAAGTACTGATAGCCCAAAGCGTAAGGAATATTTACAGCATTTTGCTGACAATGAAGGGCAGGTTTATTTGCAACGCTTTTATGTCAGATATAAAGGCAAGACACCAGACGAAGCCTTAGCGATGCTGACTAAAAGAGTCTTTGCAAAGCCTTCACGTTTTACCATGTTGTATCGGGCTATTTACCCTGAAAATGACGAAATGGCTCTTAATGCTTTCCTTAATCAAAATTTGGGTAAAGCCGTTATGGCTAAGGAAGATATTTATGATTTATACGATAAATATTCAATAGAAAAATTTGATTTACAAGATCAGGGCTATATCACCAAAATTCATCCTTTAGAATTGTGGTTGGTGGGTTATTTAGCCAAGCATCCTGATGCTACGCGTAAAGAAGTGGTTGCGGCCAGTTATGAGCAGCGACAAGATGTGTATCGATGGTTATTTAAAAATAATAGAGTCAATGCGCAACAACAACGCATTATGACTTTACTTGAAGAAGAGGCTTTTAAGAGCATCCATAGTGCTTGGAAGCGTGTGGGGTATCCTTTTGAAGCCCTCACACCGTCTTATGCAACGTCAATTGGTGCGTCGGGTGACCGGCCTGCTGCGCTAGCAGAATTGATGGGGATTTTAGTTAATGACGGTATAAGATTACCTATTGTGCGATTTGAAAGTTTACATTATGCACAAGGCACACCTTACGAAACACTTATGAAGAAGGCACCTGATCAAGGTGAGCGTATTTTTGCGCCAGAAATTGCAAAAGTTGCTCGTGGTGCCTTGGTTGGTGTGGTTGAGGCAGGAACAGCGGGACGTCTTAATGGTGTTTATACGGATGCAGCGGGGCAAAAATTATCGGTAGGTGGGAAAACAGGAACAGGTGATCATCGTAAACAAATATGGGGTGCCGGTGGAGCTTTGATTGAGTCAAAATTCATCAGTCGTGCCGCTACGTTTACTTTCTTCATTGGAGACCGTTTTTTTGGCGTTATTACTGCCTATGTTCAGGGTGATAATGCAGGGCTATATCACTTTACCAGCTCATTGCCTGTACAAATTGTTAAGTTTTTAAAGCCCATCTTATCTCCCTTAATTAATAATACTTCACCGGCTAAAGAGCTTGCGCCTGTTGTCGCTGATGTTATTGTCGCGAAAAAAACTGAGCCACTTGAGGCCAAGAAACTGCCGGTTAACGTTATAAAGCCGTTAATTGAAAAGCCAGTCGTTAAAGTAGTAAAAGAGTGGGTTGAAAATACCCCGAATAAAATACCTAAACCGGTCGTGGCGCCTAAACCCGTATCTCAAAAACCTGAGATTAGAGTGGTCACTGTGATAAATAAAGAAACGGCCGATATTAGCAATAAACCCCTGCCGATTATAGAACCTAAAATAATAAAGCCAGCCCTTACGCAAAAAGCAAATTCAACGGCTAAAAATGATAGTGCCACACGCTATTATAAATACCCAACACCCGTCATTCCAAAGCAGTAATTGTGAGCTTTATAGCTTTTTAGCCGCTGGCTCACTCGTTGTTTTTGGCTTCTAGGCTTGCTAATTCTGACAGGGTATTGATGTTGATAAATATCTCGGGAACATCACTAAAATCGACGTTTACCCCCTTTTGTTGTTTCAGCCATGCTTCAACTTTTCGTTGTCCACTATTTAAATAATCTTGTAGTTTCGTTTTAAGTGACGTTTTTATCGCTAAAAAGACGGGGTGTAAGCGATCACCATCAAAAGCAATAGCAACATCCGCGTCCTCTGTCGCCCGCATCATTAATAGTTTCTGTAAGTGATGGGCTTTAATTAATGGTGAGTCACAAGGTATAACCAATAAAATATCTGAGCTTGTGTAGAGCATTGCGGTTAAAACACCGGCTAATGGACCATCAAAATGATCGGTTTGATCAGCAATGACTGGCAAGCCAAAACCTTGATAGATTTCTTGGTTACGATTAGCATTGATGAGGGTTTGCTGCGTAATCGTTGAAAGGGCGTCTATGGCATAGCTTATCATCGGCCGACCTTTATAGTTGATTAAGCCTTTATCTTGATTATTCATGCGTCTAGCGAGCCCACCTGCCAGAATTACACCGGTTACCTGTGTTTTTTGGATCATGATTTGTTTTATTGGGTGAAACGAACAATAGAGCATTAAAGCATTTTTCAGTTAAAATGAATTAAATTTTTGACCGCGATGGTTTTTACTTTTTAACTGATGAGAATAAATAACAATAATGAATACTAAATATAGAGTTCTTCTTTTAAGCGTCTGTTTAAGTGCCGTTGTTACAGGTTGTTCAACGACTCTTGAAAAAACAGCTGAGCAAGCACCCGTGGCACCCACAACTTTAGTTAACGATTACCCGACTCGGGATCGTGTTGAATATGTTCTAAATTGTGTGGCTCAACATGGTGGTCTTACTTATATTACTCAATACGCCTGTGGCTGCAAAATTGATAAGATTGCTGAGAAAATGAGTTTTACTGAATTTGAATCGGCAAAAACGTTTACTTATTTAAGTAAAGGTCAAACAGGGGATGCCGGTGCTGTTTTTCGTGATCCTGCCCAATCTAAAGATTTAAGAACACGCTTAAAAGAAGCAGAAGCTTCAGCAGAGAAGAGCTGTTTTGTTAAATAGTTTGCGGATAATATCGGGTTAGGCTATTTGTAGCATAGATTAAGTCTCTATTTTTCTGGCAGGGATGCCGGAATTGACTCAATGCTGTTAAGTTAATCGCTTAAGTTAAGCTGTAAGCGCTAAACTCAGCTAAAAATTCAGCTTCATTCATTATTTTAAGACCTAATTTTTCAGCATTGCTTAATTTAGAGCCTGCATCTTGACCGGCAACGACACAACTCGTTTTTTTGGAAACAGAGCCCGCTACCTTTGCGCCTAGACTTTCAAGAAAGGCTTTAGCGTCAGTACGTGATAACACCTGTAAAGTACCCGTTAAAACCCAAGTTTGTCCGGCTAGTATCTGTGGCGTAGCTTCATTATCTTCTTCTTGCCAGGTGACGCCTGACGCTAGAATATTATTGATAATGAGTTGATTTCTTGTATCTTGGAAAAAATTGACCACATTAGTAGCCATGACAGGGCCAATATCAGGGACTTGCATGAGTTCTTCAGTCGTCGCTTGGGAGAGACTGTTTAGCGATTTAAAATGTTTGGCAAGTGATTTCGCACCTTCCTCACCTACTTCATGTATCCCTAAAGCACCTAGAAAGGTACCTAGCTTGGTTGTTTTTGACGCATTGATGGCGTCCAGTACATTTTGTGCACTTTTTTCTCCCTGCCCCTCTAGTTGTGCGATGTCATTCAGTTTGAGCGTATAAATATCAGCAATCGATTTAAGTGTGCCTTGACTATAAAGTAGTTCAATCAGTTTAGTGCCTAGATGATTGATGTTCATAAATTTACGGGCTGCGTAATGTTTTATACGTTCAGCGCCTTGTGCTGGACACGTTAAACCACCACTACAACGAAAGGCGGTTTGGCCTTCTGTCTTTTCAATAGGCGCATTACAAACAGGGCAACAAGTTGGCATAAGGATAGGCGTTCGAGGGTTGCCTTTTTTGACGACTTTAACGATTTTTGGAATAACATCCCCCGCGCGTTGGATCTCGATGTTGTCCCCTCTATAAAGCCCTAGACGATCAATTTCATCCATGTTGTGTAAGGTTGCGTTACTCACCGTTACACCACCAACAAAAACAGGCTCTAACCGAGCGACAGGGGTTAGAACACCTGTGCGACCCACTTGAAAATCCACCTCTAACAATTGAGTGATTTCATTTTGAGCTGGGAACTTTCGTGCAATGGCCCATTTAGGTGAGCGGGCAATAAAACCTAAGGCGGTTTGTTGTTGCAGGGTGTTTATTTTATAAACGATACCATCGATTTGCATGGGCATTTCTGCTCTAGCGTGCTCCATGACGTGGTAGTTTTTTTCAAAGGCTTCAAAATTGCCAGAGAAAGCGTAACAATGCGGATTTTGCTTAAAACCTAAGGTGTGGAGATAGTAAAGTGTTTCTGAATGATCGGTAAAACTCAGTGGACCTTCATACTCCCCTATGCCATAAGGAATGAATTGTAAGTCTCGTTCAGCAGCAATTTTAGGATTCATTTGCCGGATAGTGCCAGCGGCTGCATTTCTTGGGTTAACAAACACTTTTAAGTCGGTTTTTTCAGCCCTGCGGTTAAGCTTCTCAAAAGCCGCTATCGGCATAAAGACTTCGCCACGGATATCGATTGTTTGCGGGGGGGTAGCGCTTGTTAATTTGAGGGGTATCGATTTGATGGTTCTGATGGTATGCGTTACATCTTCCCCTATTTGCCCGTCACCACGCGTTGCTGCATAGGTTAATAAGCCATTTTCATAGTGGAGTGAAAGAGCTAAGCCATCTAGTTTTGGTTCGCTAAAAATCGTGAGTGTTGAGACGTCGATATTTAGTTCTTTAGCGGCCTTTTCAAAAAAATTAAAGGTTTCTTCAAGACTAAAGGCGTTCGCCAAAGAAAGCATTTTGACGTTATGTTCTATTTTACGGAATTCAGTTATTGGTTTTGCACCGACACGTTGTGAGGGTGATTGTTCAGAAATTAAACTAGGATTTTGACTTTCTAAGTCGAGTAGCTTTCGAAAAGATTGATCATATTCAGCATCACTAACAGAAGGATTGTCCAATACATAATACTCATGATCCCATTGGTTTATTTGGGCGACAAGGTGCTTATAGTCAGTGCTTAAAGAAGACATTAATGATTAGAGTGTAAGGAGGGGGAGTAAGGCTCAAGTTTGGCACCTTGAGCCTTATTTGAAAATTTATAGGCACTGCCGAAGCGACTGTAGGGTCGATTCAGTAAGGTCCTTTCTATGATGGTCAAGAATAATGCCATCTAACTCGATAGCTAAGAGCTGAATGGTTTCTATAAAGTCATCAAAAACCAATTGAGCATCATCAAGAGCGGTTGGTTGCATGAAAAAAACTAGGCCAGGTGTAAAGAATGACTCTAAATCATTTTCTGGAAAAGTACCCGGCTCAGTCATACAAGCAACGCCGTAATCAACCAAGCGATTACCGTCTAAGCGTTCAAAAATTTTTAAGCTGCCATAGGTAAGTCCGACTATTTCAAAAGCATTAATAAGATCTATGCCATTAAAGCCGTCATCTGATTTGGCAAGCAAACTAAACTGAATAATGGCGGGCGCTGAAATTCGGGGGGCGGGCTCTATATATTCTTCTTCAGGCTCTGCGTCATCATGAAGATAAGGCGCTTCTTGTTGGTTAAAGTAAGCCTCTTCATAATCAGCCGGCAAACCGGTTGTTTCCTCGTCACTCAGTGTGAGTGGGTTATGAGGTTGGCCATTAAATTCTAATTCATCATAAAAATCAACGTCGTCTTGTTCTCTTTTATTTCTTAAATAACTCCAAGCCAGCATGCCTAAGACAATCATGATGCCGGTTGCTATGATTACAATTCTTAATAGTTCTTTATCCATTAGATTTCCGCCAGACTCACTGCTTCTTCAATATCAACTGCGACCATTCGGGATACGCCCGGTTCTTTCATCGTAACACCTGCCAATTGTTTTGCAATTTCCATGGTTACTTTATTATGTGAAATATACAAAAATTGAACAGTTGCCGACATCTCTTCGACCATTTTTGAAAACCTCCCGACATTTGCATCATCTAGAGGTGCGTCAACCTCATCGAGTAAGCAAAAAGGCGCAGGATTGAGTTCAAAAATTGAAAACACCAACGCAACCGCTGTTAATGCTTTCTCTCCACCCGATAACAAATGAATGGAGCTGTTCCTCTTGCCGGGTGGTCTGGCAATAATATTAACCCCAGATTCCAACAAGTCTTGTTCAGTGAGCTCCAAATAAGCTTGCCCACCGCCAAATAGTTTTGGAAATTTTTCCTGTAATCCTGTGTTTATTTTATCGAACGTTTCTTTAAAACGCAGCCTACTTTCCTTATCAATTTTACTGATGGCTTGGTCTAGAATTTGTAAGGCTTCTATCAAGTCGGCATGCTGTTCGTTTAGAAAATTCATCCGTTCAGATTGTGATTTATATTCTTCTATTGCCGTTAGGTTAATTGTCCCTAAACGATCAATTTGATGAACTAGATCATCAACTTTACTTTTCCAGCGAGGTTCTTCAGCTTGATCAGGTAATGTTTGTAAGACCTGTTCTGCATTGGCATCAATTTCTTTGAGTTGTTCATTGATGGTTTGCTGACGAACCTTACTTTCCTGTAACTCGAAACGTATAGTATCTAATGCTTCTTTTTGTTTGTCCAATTCAAGTTGTACGCGGGAATGCTCTTCGGATAGTTGAGTAATATCTGATTCTATGGCTTCTTGCAATTGTCGTTGCGTTTTTAAGCGCGCTTCAAGCGTATCTTTTTCTAGTGTTTGTTGGGCTAATTGATTTTTTTCGTCATCCAGTGGCGACAGCGTTTGTTGCAATTTATGGTTAAGACTAGTCATCCAGTCTAGTGATTGCTGATGCTGGCTTTGTAGACGATCAATTTGTTTCGTGGTTGATGCTTCAGATGAGCGTAGAGATTCAATCTGTACACTGAGTGTATAAGCGTGTTGTCTTGCTTCATTTACCGCTCGTTCCGTGCTTTCATATTGTGCTTGTAACAACTGGTTTGCGGCTTCCAAGTCATTACGTTTTTGTTCTTGCTCTTCCAGAATAGTTTCTGCTTCTGATTGCATCAGTGCAGACTCAGCTAGAGTTTCAGCATTTTCAATGGCTTCAAGTAAGATTTCTTCAAGATCATTAGCGATTTGCGCTAAACGACCCTGCTGATGTTCCCAGCGCGTAGAATAAGCGCTGAATTCAGCACTTTTAAGGGATAACTCAGAACCCAGCTTATTATCTTGTAGTTGAATAGCTTCACGTAAAATTTCAGCTTCTTTTAATTCAGTTTCAGTCGTGATCAATTGCTCTTCAAAGTCTGAAATTTCAGTTTGAAGCGCTTCTTGCCTTAATTTGAGTAGACGTAATTCTTTTTCACGCTGTAAAACGCCTACCTTACTATCTTTAGCATGAGTGATTTTTAACCAACTCGGGCCAAACCAAGTGCCGTCAGGGGTGATCACTGATTCATGCGCTTCTGCATTGCTTGCAAAAGTCCTTGCTGTAGCGTTATCGTCGGCACAATAAATACCGGTTAATAAGGCGCTTAAATCCCAAGGGGCGTTTACTTTAGCGAGTAACGTTGGGCAAGCGTCAGTGCTTTGTTTATCCGTGTTATTTTCAGAAGAGTCTTTCGTTTCGAACAGCGTTAGTGATTCCTGCGTCAGATTACTCAAGCCTGCCATAACGGACGTTGTGCTGGTCACACAAATAGCTTCCAAGTAAGCGCCTAGTACCGTTTCAACAGCAGTATCCCAACCAGAGTCAACGTCTAAAAACTCAGCGAGACGTTTATTGTCAGTTAACTTCATGTCGGCAAGCCAAGTACTTAAATTTTTATTATCTTTACCCATTGCATGTTGCTGCAATAATTCCAACGACGTGACTTTACCTTTGGTGCTATGGCTTTCGGATCGACGCGTGTGCAAGTATTCATGAAACTGTTTTACTTGTTGACGTTGTTCACGTATTTGATGATGCAATTGTTCTAATTGAGCTTGATAATCATCACGTTGAAAGCCAATGATTTCAATATCAGCATCCAACGTTTCAATATCAGCTTGTAAGTGACTGGAAGAAAGTTCTTCGCGCTCATTCTGTAATTTATCAATGCGAAGTTGCAATTGGCGATTTTGGTTTTCTAACTGTATCCCTTTTACCTTATGAACTTCTGCCTGCTCTCGGTACTCCGAGCTCAGCGTTCGATAGGCTTCCCATTGCGCTTGCCAAGCGGATTTTTGCTGCAGGGTATCTTGCTGTAAATTTAAGATTTCCTCTTGTTTTTCTTGGGCAATTATGGAATTTTCTTCTGTTTCCAATAACGCTTCTTTCAGTTCATCTAATGTTTGTAAGTCTAATTCTAGCTGACTCCATGTCTGCTCAGCTTGAAGCTGGGTGCGAGTAATTTCAGCTAAGGTTTCTTCGTGACTGGCTTCATGATGTTTGATGGCTTGTTGTAAACCGCTAACTTCAGCAACGAGGGTGTAATAATCACCTTGCGCTTGGTTGAAAGCCTGTTGTTGGGCTTTATGTTCAGCTCGTTTTGTTTCTATAGTCTGATCAACCTCGCGTAATTCAACAAACAAGCGATTATGTTCTGCTGCTACCGTATGTAGTTTAGTTTCTAATTGTTTACCGGCCTCATGAAACGTACTCCAGCGCATGGCTAATAGTTCAAGTTTAAATTGGCGCTCTTGTTTTTTTAGTTCGGTATATTTTTCAGCTTTTTCGGCTTGTTTTTGCAAATGTTTAAGTTGCTTATCAACTTCTTCACGAAGGTCATCGAGTCTTTCCAGATTTTCTCGCGTATGTTTCATGCGTGTTTCTGTTTCGCTACGTCTTTCTTTATATTTAGAAATACCCGCAGCTTCTTCGATATGGACTCTTAACTCATCGGGTTTTGCTTCAACCATTCGAGAAATGGTGCCCTGTTCAATAATCGCATAACTTCTTGAGCCCAAACCTGTGCCCAGAAATAAATCAGTAATATCTTTGCGTCGGCAACGTGAGCCATTCAGCATAAATAGGGACTGACCGTCACGGCTAACTTGTCGTTTGATAGCAATTGAATTGTAGTGAGCATACTCACCACCTAGCTTGCCTTCTGAATTATCAAAAACTAATTCAACTGATGCGGTACTGACGGGTTTGCGACCGGATGAGCCGTTGAATATGACGTCAGCCATATTGCCACCGCGTAAGTGTTTAGCTGAACTTTCACCCATTACCCAACGAACGGCGTCAATGATGTTGGATTTACCACAACCATTTGGACCAACAATGGCGGTCAGATTGCCAGAGATAGGAATGACAGTAGTATCAACAAAGGACTTAAAACCTGAAAGTTTGATTTTTTCGAGTTTCATAAGAAGGAGTGAGTTTTCGCTTCAGTTAAATAGCTAAGCATTATCGGTGATATTAGGTGTAAATTCGACAATTTAATTATCAATTTCAAGATGACTACTGATTTTGACTGTTATTGTAAGGTATCTACCCATTAATTTGTATAACTTAATAAAATAAGGCGCTTCAGGGTTGGCGCGATGTTTAAGCTTAGTCGTGTTAATGGAGAGAGAAGGGACAGTATCAGAGTGATGGCGATAGGTTTTTTTTGAGGACACCATGTCATGATAATAGTCGTATAGGAGTCTCGCATGACTGCCCCCCCTCCAGCGTGTTACCATGACTCTTTTTTTGCCGTTGAAAACCATGCCTGAAAACTATGCTATGGAACGTGATTACTCACTTGATGCTTTAAAGGTGCCGCCAAACTCCATACAGGCCGAGCAATCGGTTTTGGGTGGTTTACTGTTGGATAATCAAACGTGGGATACGATAGCCGATAAAGTCATTGAAACTGATTTTTATAGGCGCAGTCATCAGCTTATCTTTAGAAAAATTGAAGAGCTTGCTGAAAAACAGATTCCTTTTGACGTGATTACCTTATCGGATGCTTTAAAAGCCGTAGGGGAATTGGAAAATGTTGGCGGCTTAGCCTATATAATCATGCTCGCCAAAGATACACCTAGTGCAGCAAATATTGCGGCGTATGCCAATATCGTTAGGGATCGCTCTGTCTTGCGACAGTTGATTCATATTGGCACAGAAATTTCAGATTCCGCCTTTAATACTGAAGGGCGAGATACCGCTGAATTACTCGAAAACGCAGAGCGGCAGGTTTTTCAGATTGCAGAGCAACGTCAACGAGGTCAGGCGGGTGGCTTTATTTCCATTAAGTCGTTACTGTCTAAAGCCGTTGATAAAATTGAAACCTTATTTGAGCAAGAAGGCGCTATTACCGGTGCCAGTACAGGATTTACTGATTTTGATGAGTTAACCTCTGGATTGCAGCCTGCTGATTTAATTATTGTAGCGGGAAGGCCCTCTATGGGTAAAACGACTATCGCCATGAATATGGCAGAAAATATTGCCTTAAAATCCGATAAGCCGGTTGCCGTTTTTAGTATGGAAATGCCGGGTGATTCTTTGGCGATGCGGATGATGTCTTCATTGGGTCGAATTGATCAACATAAAGTCAGAACCGGTAAGCTGGAAGATGATGATTGGCCTCGTTTAACGTCAGCTATAAATTTATTGGCGGGTACGCAGTTATTTATTGACGATTCACCGGCGTTGTCTCCAACTGAGGTGCGAGCTAGAGCCAGACGCTTGGCCCGTGAGCACGGTCAATTAGGTTTAATTGTGGTCGATTATTTACAGTTGATGCAATCGCCTTCTAGTGGTGATAATCGGGTGCAACAAATATCGGATATTTCCAGAAGTTTGAAAGCCTTAGCTAAAGAGCTGAATGTGCCGGTTGTGGCTTTGTCACAGCTCAATCGTAATCTTGAGCAACGCCCAAATAAGCGTCCGGTCATGTCTGATCTACGGGATTCTGGCGCGATTGAGCAGGATGCCGATTTAATCGTATTTGTTTATCGTGATGAAGTTTATAACGAAGATAGTCCGGACAAAGGTATTGCAGAAATTATTATCGGTAAGCAACGTAATGGTCCATTAGGAACCGTGAGATTGACTTTCCTAGGTCAATATACGCGTTTTGAGAATTTTGCTGGGAGCCCTTATAACACTGGAGATTATGAATGATCCCCGCCGCCTACGCCGTTTTGAATTTGGATGCGGTGGCGCATAACCTAGCCGTGGTGAGGCGTTGTGCGCCAGAGGCAAAGATTATGGCGGTTATTAAGGCGAATGGATATGGGCATGGTTTATTGCGTATTGCTGAGGTTTTAGCCTCGGCAGATGCTTTTGCGGTGGCGCGTGTGGATGAGGGGATTCGTTTACGTAAGGCCGGCATTACAAAACGAATTGCGGTATTAGAGGGCTTTACTTGTCTTGAAGAGTTTGAAGCGTTACTGGCGTATCACTTGGATGCCGTGGTGCATTCAGCGGTTCAGGTAGATATTCTTGAGCAACGAAAAGAGCAGGGCGTTTGTGCTATTTGGTTGAAACTGGATACGGGCATGAATCGTTTAGGCTTTAAGGCTAAGGAATTTGACGCAATTTATCAACGGTTAACGCAATGTTCAATTATTAAACAGCCGATTAATTTAATGACGCATTTAGCTAATGCGGATGATCTTAAGGATGACACGACACACACACAAATTAAGCGGTTTAAGGAGACGCTTGCCACGATGACGTTGGCGCTTCAAACGGGCAGTGAGTGTAGTATTGCAAATTCTGCCGGTATTTTAGCGTGGCATGAAGCCTTAAGTGATTGGGTGAGGCCGGGTGTCATGTTATATGGTATTTCACCTTTTTTAGATAGGACGGGTGAACAGTTAGGGTTAAAGCCTATTATGGAATTACACTCGCGCTTGATTGCCGTTAAGTCGCTAGATGTGGGTGATAAAGTGGGCTATTCGGGCACGTGGGTGTGTGAGAAGCCAACCCTGCTTGGAGTGGTTGCTATCGGTTATGGTGATGGCTATCCACGTTATGCTAAGGCTGGAACGCCAATATTAGTTAATGGTCAGCGCGTCCCGTTGATTGGTAGGGTTTCTATGGATATGATTACTGTTGACTTAGCGACACAACCGCTGGCAAAGCCGGGAGATACGGTAACTTTATGGGGCGAGGGTTTACCTGTTGAAGAAATAGCGTTAGCAGCTGACACTATTCCCTATACCTTAGTTTGTGGTGTCACGCAGCGAGTACAGATTGTTGAGAAGTCAGACTTACGCTAGTGGCTTATGAGGCTCAAGCTTAATAATGTGTCCGTCAGCATCAAAAAAGACCGTAATCATTGTCGCTTTTCGACAGGACGGTAAGTCCTCTATTTTTACGTGATAAAAAGCGCATAAGGCTTCATCACTGACCTTTTTAGGGGTTGACGAGGAATTGCTTGGCTTAGTTAGTAGGCGATAGGCAATCCACAGTAGCCAAAGCCCCATCATAATCAATAAGCTCATAAGGTATATTTGCATCAGTTCTAGCAAACTTTTATAACCACCAAACCAGCGCATTTGGTTGATTAATTTTTTGTCGCCTAAAACCCAGTTGCTGAGAGTGACCAAGGGAATTAATAAATAAATCCACATCACCCAGCAAATAGCCCAAGCAAATAACGCGCCCACTCTTTTTTGCAGACTTTGTAAATGTGGAGCATTGATAATGTAGCTCTTCATTTGTGACGTAAACCTCGATCAACAGTGACCCACACGGCTCTTTTACCCCGTTTTTTTGTGACAGCGATCACCGATCCCACAAGGGTAGTCCCTACATTAATAAGCCAATAAACAATTGGATACCACACCATCCAATAATAATATCGGGCAACGCCCCCAGTACGCGATTCATAATGCGAATCTATAAATAAACTGACGCCAAATTGCATCAAGCACGTCATACTGAGCAACATGCTCGTCCAACTGGGGCTTAAATCATGGAGTGATTGATTAGTCGATTCGGTCATTAACTCTAAAGGGATATAAAGTAAATGCACGAGTATTAAAAAGGCCCAAACAATACTGATTAAGCATTCGCCATACAATAGCCACATCCCCCGTGCAGACCAGCGAAATATGGCATGAAAATAGCGTAGTAATACTTCTGTTCCACCTTGTGCCCAGCGGGCTCTTTGCTTCCATAAACCACTTAGTGTTTCTGGCATGAGTACCCAGCACAGGGCATTAGGTTCAAAATAGATAGACCAGCCTGCCAGTTGTAATTTCCAACTAATATCAATATCTTCGGTGACCATGTCATTGCTCCAATAGCCTACATCATGAAGCGCAGATTTACGGAATGCAGCAATAACACCCGATACTGTGAAGACTTTTCCGTAAGAGCGTTGTGCTCGCTTAATCATGCCCACAATGGCGGAAAACTCACCTACTTGAATTCGACCTAAGAGGGTTGAGCGATTGCGTATTCGGGGGTTTCCGGTGACGGCACCGACCAACGGGTTATCAAGAAAATGGCGAACCATCCAGGCAATGGCTTCGGGCGCTAAAAGCGCATCACCGTCAATGCAAATTAATATGTCATTGTTAGCTAATAAGGCGCCAGTGCGTAACCCCATCGCTTTGCCTTGATTGGTATGAAGATTGATGACGCGTAATAGTGGGTATTGCTCGGCTAAGTCTTGTAATATTGATAAAGTGTTATCTTTACTCCCATCATTTATAGCGATAATCTCAAACGCAGGATATTTTTGTCTGGCTAAAATAGCGATGGTTTCACGAATATTATCGGCTTCGTTATAGCAAGGAATTAAAATAGAAACAGGCGGATATTCCTTTAAATTGGGCAGGTGGTCGGCATTACCTTGCTGACGCCATTCAAAACGAATATAAAAAATAATAGCGCCAAACATCCAGATGTAAGCCATGAACAACGGATAATAATAAATAAAGCCTTCGATGCTGGCGTCTATCGGTGCCCATAGAGAAAGAACTTGCTGCCAAGCGTCTAATAACACGATGCTCAGGTTGGGTAATGAAAAATTCATGATTTTTTAAAGAGTCAGGCGAATACGGAAAGATAATGCTTTAAGTTAAGGCGCTACAGGTAGTGAAAAATGTTCCTGTAAATCTTTTAGACGCGGCTGATCTTCAAAGACGTTATCAGGATAATATCCTATATGCTTAACCCCTAGTTTTTTCAATAACTCAAGTTGCTCAATAAAGACGGGCATCGGTATTTTTTGTTGATTTTTCCAGTCTACAGCCTGTAACTCGAAGACGGTTTTTTTAAGGCCATCAGGATATTTAGCGGCGGCTTGTACGAGTTGAGTTAACCATTGCGTTGGTTTTTTTGCTTCTTCCATAAACGGCATAGCTTCAATAGCAACGTAATCATAATGCGCTAAAAAAGACTGAAAAGATTGTGCATACCATTCTTCGCTATAAGGTTTTAATAAAGGCAAGGCATAAAAATTTCTAGCGGTTTTGATGTCCGGTCTATAGATGCGGACTCGGCTAGTCAACTCATCGGTAAATTGGTTGATGAGTTCGGTTTTATGTTGGGCCCAAGCCAGTCGCATTTTGCTGGTTTTATGTAACTGTTCGAATTGGTCAGAAAGCCCCCAGACGTCTTTGCTATAAGTTAGCGCTAAAGGAGAGACATCTTCATAATCGGATAAAATGCCATCATCATGAAATAGCAGGCCATCAAAGTTACAGTGAATGGCTAAATCTTCATAAATTTCGGCAATATATTGGCGCGCTTCAGGATTAAACGGTGAAAGTCGTGTGTAAATATGGCTAGACTTTTGTGCTTTGTTGTCGCGCCATTCTTGCACATACCATGATTCCGGCACCTTACCTTGATAAGCCATAATAGGTAACCATGCATAAACTTTTACACGCGCTACATTTTTTAATTGCCAAGCAACACGATTAAACAAATCTTGTTTTACGGGCAAATGGCGATTTGGAAAATATAAGGCATTGGCATTTCCATCACCGTCAGGATCGGCATAAGCTTGTAAATAAACGCTAGTAATGTGCATGTCTTTAATGCGTTGGATAGCACTATCTAGGTTATGCTCCATTTGCACGGGATCGTTATCATAAAGATAATCCATGTCCAGATGCGCTATTCGTAAAGGGCGATTATTACGCAGATGGGTGACGATTTCTGCAAATTGCTTTAAATCAGGGTTATCAACCAAGATTAATCGTTTGAGAATGCTTATGTTAGCCAAGGTATTAAAACCATCCATCAAGCCCATTGTCATGGGCATGCCAGCTTCACGTGCTGCTTGTACGGTTAGCTGATTATATTCTCCATAAGGCCAAACCATTACACGAGGTCTTATGCCGACATGTTGAAAGATAAATTCGGCGCTTTTTAGGAGTTCTTTTTGTATGCGCTTTAGATAATCATCGTTAGTTTCATAAACTAGCATAGGGTCATCATAGAGGCGAGTCACGGCCGCGGCTTGTGTGTTACCTTGAGGATTGCCGATTAGACCTTTATGCAGATCATAACTGTGCGATGCAATTTCAACTAAACCAGATTGTTGTAGCTCTCTGACTTGAGTCCATGTCAGTAAAGGTTTGCCAGGGTCATTGGCGGTCACGTTGCCGTCCATCCATGTGCCCACTAAAGCGAGGGTGGCGGAGTAATGATATTTTTTTAATAAGGGATAGACTCGTGTGTAAAAACTTTGATAACCATCATCGAAGGTTAATAACGCACCTTTAGCGGGTAATTCAATTTTACCGGCGGCGGCATCAAAAACATCTTGAACACTGATGATTTGGTAATGGTTTTGTTTTAACCAGCTTAAGTGTTCTTCAAAATGATCAACACTCACATCCATTGAGTTAAAAGGCGGTTTAGCACCTTCTGCACCGACGATATCGTGATAGTTAAGCACCAGAAAGTGATGTTCACTAGCGGATACAGGCCCCATAAACACAATAAAAAAAACAAATAATTTGAATTTATGTAAGGGGCGGATGGCGTTAACCGATGGCAAAAAGATCATGAAATTTCGTTGAAATAATGAGTGGGTAGAAGGCCAGATGGGTGTCGAAGAGAAGAGGGCTAGAGCGTCAGGAAATCGCTTAGCGATTGCGAGGTGAGGGGTTGTTGTGCGGCATGGATTTTATCTTCAGCGGTATTATAACCCCACAAAGCAAAAATCAATTTAATGCTATTGAGTTCTGGCGTATTTAAGACACTTAACAGGGTTGGTAAGCGATCTTCAACAAAATAAATCGTAGGCTCTGGATGCTTTTTTAAAAGTTCGGCTAATACCGCTACTTTATTCATTTGACGATCCAGTCCATAAATCAGCTCACCAGAGAGCTCAATCGAATTAGCTTTTAGGATCTGCTTAACAAAGCGCTCTTGTTTGGTCGTGACGACATACCAAATACAGTGTTGCCCAAGTGCTTGTAACTTACTTGCGATATCCGTAAACAGCGGGTTCATATTTATCCAGTCAGTCAAGTCGTCTTCTATCCACGTATCTCGCGTTTCACCAAACAGTTTTTTTAGCGCATCGGTTGTTAATTGAGCTTGTGATAATAAGGTTTCTATTTTAGCGTTATAGTCGATGTAAAGGCTGTCAACAGACTCGTTTAGATAGAGTAAACGCATCGCTAATATAGCTTCGTAGCCTGTTTCTATGATGGGTCTTACTTGTCGAAATTGTTCAATGATACCCTGTGGAAGTACCGTTGGCATGTCGTTCCAAAGAGTGCAGGCCGCTTTCCAGCCGGTCATACCCGTTTCTACAGCGCTATCACAGATAACACCATCAAAATCGAGAGCATAGATAATTGATTGATTCATTTTAGGGCGATTACTTGAAGGGTAAAAAGGGAGGATTAGTTATAACGCCGATATTGTAAAGGTTTTATCTAAGCCTTCACAATGCAGTAGTGAGTTAATAGTATTGTGTGTTGAGTCGATAAGCGTGGTTTTATCTTTTCGAGATAATTTTTTTAGAGACATTTCTCGTTTAGTTGCAGAGCTTCGGTTGTGACCGGCCTCTAGGTAAACCAGTTTTTGGGGTTGGCGGCCCCGAAAATATTTTGCGCCTTGTCCGCTGGCATGTTGCTGATAACGTTTAGAAATGTCGACAGTAATGCCCGTGTATAAACTGTTGTCGGAACAAAGTATGATATAGACGGACCAGTTCATGCGTTTAAATTTGAGGGCTTATCGCTTTAAAGTACTCACTTTCAGAAAAAATATCGCGGTTATTTTCAACCCTGTCTAAATAAACGGTTCCTTCGAGATGATCAAATTCATGCTGAAAAACTCTTGCTACAAAGCCTTCTAATTCGTTTTCAAGGTGTTGACCTTGCGTGTTTGTATAGTTGATTTTAATGCTTTTATAACGTGGGACTAGTGCGCGGATGCCTGGAATACTTAAACAACCTTCCCAGTCTTTTTCTGTTAACGTTGATAAAGCCTTAAAGCTAGGATTAATCATAACAGTAGGCTCCATTAAAGGCGCGTGCGGGTAACGATTAGAAGGGCGTGAAGCAATAATAATGAGTTGTTTTGACACGCTAATTTGAGGCGCAGCAATGCCGACACCCTGTGTTGACGCAAGGGTGTCTTGTAGTGTTTTAATAAGTTGCTGTGTTTCTAAACTTTCAATATCAGTGATGGGTTCAGCCGTTAACCGGAGTACTTTTGCACCTAATTGAGCAATGTCAGCGATGGTCGTCATTAAGGCACCTGTAATTCATTAAGTATTAACGTTTGTGCTTGGATGGGGGCTTCATTGGAGGTGTTTAATAATTGTAGATAGCAACCATCTGGCTGTAACAACCACGCTTGTGTGTTGTCTTTTAGATATAAATCAAGATCATGCAAGATACGGTTATAGAGCCGTTTGCTTTCAATAGGGAAGCAAATTTCTACGCGCCTGAACATGTTGCGATTCATTAAATCAGCACTGGACGCATAAACTTCTTGATTGCCTCCGTTGGCAAAGGCATATATCCGGGCATGCTCCAGAAATCGTCCGATAATGGCACGAACTTCTATGTTTTCAGAAATACCCGGTATTCCAGGTCTTAAGCAGCAAATACCTCGAACAATTAGTTTTACTTGAACGCCTGCTTGAGAGGCTCGATAGAGTGCTTGTATCGCTTGTTCTTCAACAATAGCATTGACTTGAATAATGATTTTGGCGGGTTTGCCGTTTTTGGCGTGGGTTATTTCGCGTTCAATTTTTTCAAGTAAACCTTTATGCAAGGTAAATGGCGACTGCAGTAGTTTATTTAATTGCGTTACTTTACCTAAGCTAGTTAACTGAGCAAAAACGCGTCTAACATCTTCACCTAATTCTTTGTTGCAAGAAAATAAACCATAATCAGTGTAGAGTTGAGCTGTTTTAGGATGATAGTTTCCTGTTCCTAAATGCACATAATTGCGTAACTCATCACCTTCTCTACGTAAGACTAAGCACATTTTGGCATGCGTTTTATAACCCACGACGCCATAAACCACGTGGACGGCTGCTTCTTGTAGTTTAGAGGCTAAGTCAATATTGGCTTTTTCATCAAAGCGAGCTCTTAACTCAATAACAACGGTGACTTCTTTACCCGCACGGGCCGCTCTTATCAACGCGCCAACGATGGGTGAATCTGCACCGGTACGGTAAAGTGTTTGTTTAATGGCAATGACTTCAGGTGCCGCGGCTGCCTGACGTAAAAACTCCACAACGGGCGAAAAAGATTCGAAGGGATGATGGAGTAAAATATCATGGCGTCTAATGGCGGCAAATATATCTTTATTACGTGCGAGTTGAGGTTGCGTACTGGGTTTAAACGCGGGGAACTTAAGGTCAGGTCGGTCGACTAGACCATTCATTTCTTGGATTCGGTTAAGATTGACAGGGCCATCGACCAAGAATAGTCGATCTCGGTTCATCTCAAAGCGCTCTAATAAAAAGTTTACCGTGTCATCTGGGCAGGCAGCATCGATTTCTAAACGAACTTCATCGCCGTAGTTACGCATAGCCAGTTCGCCTTGAACGGCCAGTAATAAATCATCAATCGCATCATCATCAACAAAAAAATCACTGTTTCGGGTTACCCTAAATTGATAACAACCTTTTACAGTCATACCATGAAATAACTCATTAACAAAAGCATGAAGAATCGAGGATAAAAAAACAAAATCGCTAGGGCCGCTTTGGGTTTCGTCAGGGGGAAGTTGAATGACGCGGGGTAAAGCTCTAGGTGCTTGTAAAATAGCGCGACCACTATTTCTGCCAAACGCATCTTTACCGGTTAAAGAAATAATGAAATTTAAACTTTTGTTGAGTATGCGAGGGAAAGGATGGGCGGAATCGAGGCCTACAGGGGTTAAAATCGGGAGTAACTCATTATTGAAATAGTTTTCTAGCCATTTTTGTTGGGCTTCATTCCAGTTATGACGGCGTATAAAGCGAATGTTTTCATCATTGAGTTTGGGAATTAAGACTTCATTAAGGACTTTATATTGTTCTTCTACCAATTTATGCGCATGAATAGAAATTTGTTCTAATTGTTCCTTGGGGGTTAAGCCATCGGGACCAATGGCTTTTGGATCAATAGCCACCATTTCAAGAACACTGGCAACGCGAACTTCAAAAAATTCATCCAGATTTGAACACGAGATACATAAATAATTAAGCCTTTCCAGTAAAGGAACGTCTTCATTCTTAGCCTGAGCGAGAACCCGTTTATTAAATTCCAACAAGCTGATGTCTCGATTAATATAGAGTTCTGGATTGTTAAGGTTTGGTGTTTCAGCGCTGTTGATGGGGTCCATTTTAGTCCTTAAACTTTCGGGCATTTTGCCTGTAATTAAGATATGTCGATCACTGGTTTGTATAATATGTAAATTTAAACCCGCTTCAACTAATTGTGCCGTAATTTCTTTAATACTAAAGGCAGCCAGTAAAGAGTGATAAAAATCTCGTTTTAATATTTCAGGTTCTTGGCTTGCATAAGTGTCAACCATCATCTTTGCCGCTTCAATTGAAGGGGGGCGTACTAAATCCATAATGATAATATAGGTGCCTGGGCGACTGTATTTCTTTATGGTCTGCCAAAGCGCCTGAGGATTAGGTAAGTGATGCAATAAACTATTACTGAAAATTATCTCATAACTTGATTGCGGTAATGTGACATCCGGCAACTTACCTTCTAGATAAGAAATTCGTGTTGATAGGTCCTTAGGTAATGCCGCTTTAGCATGCATCAACATGGGTAAGGAGCCGTCAACGGCATGTACTTTACTTAAGGGGAAAGCGTTTGCAAAACGCCTGGTGATGTCGCCTGGACCACAACCTAAATCGAGTGCTGTGCCACTAAATTCAGTATTTTTAATAAACGATTTTAAATGTTCTATTAAGTTGTTATGTGGAATTTCAAAATCAGCGGCTGCATAGGCTTTTATCTGGGCATCATCTTCCATTAGTTCTGGCTCTAATACTCGATTCATGCAGTAAATCCTCTTTTCCCTTGTAACCCACCCGTATGGAGGGCAATAATACGCTTTCCCGGTTTAAAAGTGTGTTTTGTTATTAGATCATAGAGGGCAAACATCATTTTTCCGGTATAAATAGGTTCAAGTGGAATATTATTTTTATCTTCAAAGTCAGTAATAAAAGTCATCAGTTCTGTGGTCGTTTTGGCAAAACCACCAAAATGATAATCCAAATTAAGTTGCCAGTTATTTTTAGGTTGTAGCAATAAATCATTAATGTCGGTTCTTAAAAACGCCGCGTTTTTTAAAGCGGCAAAACCCAAAATCGACACTGAGTCGGGTGCTGCATTAATAATACCTGCTAAGCTTGTGCCAGTTCCACAGGGGGCGCAAAGAAAGTCATAAGCAATTTCTAGTTCACTAACGATTTCTTCTACACCTTTTAACGCTAGTTTATGCGCACCACCCTCCGGTATCCAATATTGCCCAGATTTTAAAGTGGGTAATTCATTGTAAGCTTTATAGGGTCGTAGTAATCTATAATCAGAACGGGATATAAAAGTCAGTTTCATGCCCCAGTTTTGAAGGTCTATTAACGTTTGCGTTAACGGTTCGGGTTGTTCGCCTCGAATAAAACCTTCTGTTTTTAAACCTAAAATCTTACCGGCATAAGCCAATGCATGTAAATGATTAGAATAAGTACCGCCCATGCTAATCAGTGTATCTGAGCCTAATGATAGCGCATGATTAAGGATATATTTAAGTTTTCGCCATTTGTTTCCAGAAATAATAGGATGAAGTAAATCATCCCGCTTCATCCATAACTCAATTTGGTGTTCTTGCAACAGAGGATCTTCCAGTTTTGTTAAAATAGATGGCTTGAAAGCAGCTTCCAGTTTGAGTAGATTAGGGTGCATTTTATGTGTGGACGTTTTAACTTAATCGCAACAGAATTAGAGATTATCGAACATTTTTGTTTGCCGTGCTTGCCTGATTATCAGCCTGATTACAATATTCCGCCGGGACAAAAAATAATTGCGGTGGTTAAGCTGGATAATTCAAGTAACAGTGCTGTTAACTTACATTGGGGGTTAATACCTTCTTGGAGTAAAGACCCTAAAATAGCCAGACATACTTTCAATGCCAAGGCTGAAACGTTAAATGAAAAACCGTCATTTAGGCAAGCCTATCAACAGCGTCGATGTTTGATACCGGCAACCGGATTTTATGAATGGCAGGTAACAGAGGGTGACAAACAACCTTACCATATCCATCAGCCTGATAATGCGTTATTCGCTTTTGCGGGGCTTTGGGATTATTGGGAAGATCAACAAAAAAGTGTTTATTCCTGCACAATTATAACAACAGTTGCACAGGCCAAAATAAAGACGATTCATGATCGTATGCCGGTCATTATTAAGCCTGATTTTTATGATTGTTGGTTGGATAAAAGCAACACAGTGAATGAGATAGCTGATTATATGGATTATAACGTTTACCAAACTCTGCAGCTTACGCCCATTGGCTTACGAATTAATTCCCCTCTGCATAATGATAAAGAGTGTCTAAGAGAGGAGAAAAGGTAATTATCAAGGCTGTTTTTTATGTTTGAAGCTAAAGTTAAAAACTTATACTTGTTAGCTATTGAGATACTTACACTAAATCGGTTTCAATCAATTGACTGTTTTTAATAGCCCAAGCGACATTGGCGGCTTGCCGATTTTCTTTAACATCATGGACACGAAAGAGTTGTACACCTGCCATAACCCCTAATGCCGTAGTAACTGCTGTAGCGGTAACCAGTTCAGAGGGTTCGCTTTCAGAACAGATGGACCCCATGAACCGTTTTCGACTAGTGCCTAATAATACCGGAAACCCTAGCGCTACTAAGGTGTCAAGATGTGCTAATAAATCAAGATTATCCTGTTTTCGTTTGCCAAAGCCGATGCCGGGATCTATGGCGATGTTTTCTTTTTTAATCCCTGCATTTAATGCAGCAGTAATTTGGATGGTTAAGTCGCTTATTACTTCCTGCATAACATTCTTGTAATAGGGTTTGTCTTGCATCGTTTTTGGCGTGCCTTGGCTGTGCATTAAAATAATTTCGGCGTTCATTTGAGCCGCTAACGTTAATAGGGCGGGGTCATTTTTTCCTGCTGATACATCATTAATAATGGTGGCACCTGCGTCGAGTGCGGCTTTCGCAACGGCACTAGAGGTAGTATCTATACTGATCAAAACAGGATAATTTAATTGGCACCTGATGGCTTTAATTACTCGGATAACACGGTGTATTTGTTCTGTAGCGCTTACCGAGTCTGAGCCGGGGCGAGTGGACTCTCCACCAATGTCAATAATGTCGGCACCTTCAGAAATCATCAGTTCAACATGGCTTAGCGCCGCCTTTAAATCGGAGTATTTACCACCATCAGAAAAACTGTCTGGGGTGATATTTAAGATACCCATGATTAGCGGTTTATTGAGTTGATTTAACATGTCTTAGTGCCCTGTGCGATTTGCATTTTAGAATCGGGTATAATGTCCCAAATTTTTCGAATCTTATTATGTTAATGAATAAACCACGCTTGGCTTGGAATAGAAATAGGGGACGTACCACGTTTATATTTTTTAAAGGTGATTAAGCTGAAGTGTAGATAAATAAGGGTGTTTTACCTCACAAACGAGACGGGCTGGTTAAACGTTTGATATTGCAACGCTCTTTGAAAAATCTGGGAGGATGGTTTTTTACTTTTAGTTATAGCAACGCTTAAGCGCATCCAAACGTTTCAGTCGGGGTTACAAACCTCGACCGGCTCAGGTTCGGAGCGATAGCGCATATCCACCACAAACAGAGGTACAAACTCTCCCTCGTTTGCGTTTTTCCTCATGATTTTTTTCTATTGCTTTCGATCTTGCGTGAATGCGGCGGTTTTCTGTCGCGAAACCAGCCCAGGACTTAAGAACTTTATTTAAATCAAGATAGTGCTGGTGAGCATATTTAGAACCGTTATAAATGATGTCAAACCAGCAGAATAATAGTGGATGGTTTTTAGTGACTTTGTAAATCTTGTCCCGCTTTTTGCAAAAAATCAGTTAAAAACTGATAATGTCGCTCAGCAAGTACTTGCTGAAGTAACTCACTATCAATCGTTAAATAATCATGTACCAAGGCATTGCGCATACCGATGATTTTTCGCCATTTTTTTAATTCTTCTAGTGAGATTTTTTGCAGTTCAGCTAGCTTATTAAAATTTTCGTAAGCGTCTAAAGGCTGATTTTTTCCTGTAGCTTTTAACCAATACTTTGCCATTCCAATACAAGACTCAATCAACACTTGTAAAACCCTTTCCGCCGCTAGTCGCTCAATACGATTAAAGGGGCGCTGTACCGCAATACTGGCTAAATTATCCAAATCTTCTAAACATTCGCAGCGATGTTGCGCTATAGCGATAAGATATTCTTTTAACATCAGTTTCAGTTCCACAGTTGTAATGGATATTCATGAACAGGCGGGGTAAAATCTATTTCCATACGACTACCAATTCGACGCGTTTCTTGCCATAACCTTCGTTCATCACTGCAATACAACACACAATCCGGTTCAATTATTTGCCATGCTAATGGAATAGGTGCTTGATTAATATCAACAATAGACAGCTTAAAGTCTTGCAAGCCTAGGGCTTGCTGCCAGTCTAATGCTAAACACTCAGGTCTTAAGCGTTTCTCCAGCGCATCGTTCTTGATAAAGGATTTAAAAGCGACGGCAACATCATAATCACTGTTTATATTGGCAAGCCCTTTAACGCGGGAACCATAAAGCCAAACAATCACAATATCTGAGTTTTGTCTGGCTAATTCAATCATCGCTGTTTGTAGGTTATCCATATTGTAAAGACCGTGTTTTTTCTTCAATTTTTCGCTAAAAAGAATATGACTTTGTACTGCATCATATTTCGGATGATAGGTAGAGGTAGAGGTAGAGCGATAGCGAAACCCATCAGGATGTTGAAAGAACAAAAGCCGATGATTGTACATCACTACAACACAAACCGGAAAATCAGTTTACTAGCTCTGTTATTTGCCGCTATTAACCATTGGATTTTAAAAGGTCAATGGCTATAAGAAAAACTAATAGATAGATAGATAGATAGATAGATAGATAGATCTATTCTGACAACAAAATTATAGGGCAAAAAAAATGCTTACTAAAGAAAAGGCACTTGTTGCTTATGCCAAGAGAAATAGGGGACGTACCACGTTTATATTTTTAAAGGTGTTTTACCTCACAAACGAGACGGGGTGGTTAAACGTTTGATATTGCAACTCTCTTTGAAAAATCTGCGAGGATGGTTTTTTACTTTTAGTTATAGCAACGCTTAAGCGCATCCAAACGTTTCATTCGGAGTTACAAACCCCGACCGGCTCAGCATTATCAGATGCAGCTATTATTTTCGAACACTACAAGTGCTAAAATGTCTAACTTGACAAGTTAGATGCGCTATTATGCAAAACAGCTAAATTTTCCATGCTATTTGACAGTTGAGTTTATTATTTATAGCGCCAGCTCTCAATCCTTAAGGCCTCAAACCAGAAATCTTAATCATGAATAATGTCATTCCTTTACGATTTTTCGATTTAATAATTCTCCTGTTGACAGGAGTCAATCTTATGTCACCCGTACAGGCTGAAGATCTCGATCATCACCCTCTGCGCTCCATTCAAGTGGAGGGCAATGGCCATGTTTCAATTCCTCCAGACAAAGCGGATCTAACCTTATCCGTCGAGGTACAGGCCAAAAGCGCGGAAGCAGCCCACGACCAAGCCGCAGCAGTGATGACTTCACTTATCAACGCTGTCAAAAATGAGACTGTGGCAGATAAAGATATTCAAACCAGTTACGTATCCTTGTCCCCGATTTACAGTCAGGATGCCGCCAATAGGATCAATGGCTATCAACTCTCTAACCAAATAACGGTATATGTACGCGATATTGGCAAAGTGAGTGCTATCATCGATTCTGCAGTAAAAGTGGGTGGAAATCAGGTCCGTGTTCAAGGTATAAATTTAGGTATTGATAATCCTGAAGTCGCACTCACTCAAGCCAGAGAAAAAGCTTACGCCAACGCCCGAACTAAGGCTGAGCAATATGCCAAACTGGCAGGGGTAACTTTAGATCGAGCCATACATATCAGTGAAGGTGCTGGAGCACTTCCTATTTCAACGCCCTATCAAGAGATGAGTCTGCTGAAAGGCGCTGTCGGGGCAAGCGCTCCCACACCTATACAGATAGGTGAGCAAGAAGTTTCAGTCACAGTTAATGTTATTTTCGGGATTGAATAAAGGATAACCCGATCTGAGCTGTTTATAGATTTAGCGGGAGATAACCGTATTTATTGCAACAGTTTTAGTCGATAAATGCTCACCTTTATGTTTTAAGACATGAAACGTGAAAAGTATCCAATCAATTCCCTGTTCTGCTTCTCCCTGAGGTTAGAAGCGATTTATCCTATCAAATCAAAAAACCATCCACAGGCATTAAATCCCGCTGCTTAGGCTGGTGCTGAACAGGCAAGCCCTAACGGAGGAAATAGGGTTTGTCTTGCATGGTTTTTGGCGTGCCTTGGCAGTGCATTAAAAAATGTCGGCACCTTCAGAAATCATCAGTTCAACATGGTTTAGCGCCGCCTTTAAATCGGAGTATTTACCACCATCAGAAAAACTGTCTGGGGTGATAGTTAAGATACCCATGATTAGTGGTTTATTGAGTTGACTTAACATGTCTTAGTGCCCTGTGCGATTTGCATTTTAGAATCGGGTATAATGTCCCAAATTTTTCGAATCTTAATATGTTAATGAATAAACCACGCTTGGCTTGGGCGCTTACCGGTTCCGGCCATTATATAGAAGAATGCCTTAATTTCCTGCTAACCCTTGATGATGTTGATTTGTATTTAAGTCAGGCAGCAGAAGAGGTGATAAAAATGTACGGGTTTACGCTTAATGATATTCGTCAAAAAATGCCTGTCTACCGAGATAAAGCGGCTTCATCGCCTCCTGTAGGACATTTTTACAAAGGTTATTATCATACTTTTGTAATGGCACCCGCCACTTCTAACACCATCGCAAAATGCGTGTTGGGGATTTCTGATTCTCTGGTAACCAATTTATATTCCCAGGCAGGTAAATGCCGCGTGCCTAGCATTGTTTATCCGTGTGATATTGCCCCAGAAATGGAAACAACCGCACCCGGTGGCAAAAAAGTGATGGTATATCCGCGTAAAATAGATCTGGAAGGTACCGAAAAAATCACGGCTTTTGAATATACCTCGGTTGTTAAAAGCGTAGATGAGTTGATCAAGACGGTTGCTGACCGCTTAGTGTTTGTTGCTAAAGAGAGTGTCACTTAATGTCTGAGCACATTCTTTTTTTGACGGGAAAGTTGGCAGAGAAACAGCTGCGTAATATTCTCGAAAAAATGCAGCCGGAGTTTACTTACACGGTTCATCAATTAGGCCTTAAGGTCGCCGCATTAATGACCGCAGATATGATCGGTCGTCGACTTGTCAATACTTATGGTGCTGACCGAATTATCGTGCCGGGACGTTGCCGGGGTGATTTGACTATTTTATCAGAAAAATTCGGTTTACCGATAGTTCGAGGGCCTGAAGAGCTTAAAGATTTACCTCAGTATTTTGGTAAAGCGGCGCAAAAGCCTGATTTAAATCGTTATAGTCTAAAGATATTCGCTGAGATCGTTGATGCACCAAATATTAGTGTTGAAGAGGTGGTTAGACGGGCTTATTACTATAAAAAAAATGGTGCGGATGTTATTGATATAGGTTGCTTACCCAGCACACATTTTCCGCACATGGAAGAGATTATCAAGACGCTGAAGCAGGAAGGTTTTTGTGTCAGTATTGATTCTTTAGAAATTGATGACTTACTTAGAGGCGCTCATGCGGGTGCTGATTATATGCTCAGCTTGCATGAAAGTACGCTTTGGATTGCTGATGAAGTAGCGGCGACCCCGATTATCATTCCTGAAACACATGAGGATTTGGCCTCATTGGATAGGGCTATTAAGCACTTGCAAGCGAAGAATCGTGCTTTTATTGTAGACCCTATTTTAGATCCAGTGCATTTTGGCTTTACGCAATCTATTGTGCGTTATCATGAGGTGAGAAAAAATCATCCGACTGTCGAAATGATGATGGGGGTTGGTAATATTACCGAACTTACGCATGCTGATACCGCTGGGATGAATGCATTATTATTGGGTATTTGTTCAGAATTGGATATTAATAGTATTTTAGCGACTGAAGTGAGTAAGCATGCTTGTCGAGCGATTAAAGAAGCCGATTTGGCGCGGCGTATTTTATTTGC
>CAMDWT010000015.1 GCA_945877505.1 Crenothrix polyspora | reverse complement strand
CAACGCATAGCGATGCCTGCCGATGCGGTACTAACGGTTAGCGTCGAAGATGTGTCGAGAGCTGATGCATCTGCACCGGTGTTAGCTCAAACGCGTGAAACGTTTGGCGCCCGTCAAGTACCCATCCCCTTTTCACTGAAGGTGCCAAGTACCCTCATCGATCCACAACTCAGTTATGCTATCTACGCAACGATAACAGTGGGTGATCAACTAAAATTCACTACCACGCGGCGCTATGCGGTACTCACACAAGGTGCATCTAACAACGCTGATCTGTTACTTGAGGCTGCGCAGTCGACACCCCCAATAACGCCTCCGCCAAAACCAACTAAGGCATCAACGTCCTCAATCAGTTTAACGCTACCTGCCACCTTTGTTGGCATGCTGCCTTGCGCCGATTGCCCCGCTATAGAGCAAACCCTTACCTTGCGTGCTGATGGCCTTTATCACTTACGTCTCATCTACCAAGATAAGCCCAACAGTACTTATACAGAATTGGGTCGCTGGGCGATAGATGCCAGCGGCAAAAGACTGACCCTACTCAGCGGCGCGACGCTATCACTGATGGAGATAATGGATAACACATCCTTGCGCCAACTCGATCACCTAGGGCAGCCATTTGTCCCAATGATGACCTTAAACCTAAAGCCCAATGTACAAGTCGATCCGCTCACTGCGTCGCAGCATTGGCAAGGCGAGTTACTCTATTTAGACGATACCGCCATGTATACCGATTGTGCTAGCGGTGCGCAATGGCCCGTAGCGATGACTGAAGATTACCAGACGATGGAACACAACTACTTGCAAGCTAAAAGCCCACCTTCTGAGCCGCTGTTAGTTAACTTTGAAGGTCGGCTCAACAGCCTTCCTACAATGGAAGGTTCCTCAAGTGAACAGCTTGTGGTTGAACACTTCAACAGTGCTCAGCCTGGAGCTAGTTGTCGCTCGTTGGCTACTAGCAAAAAATAGCGTGAAGTCCACCTTAAAAGATACCTATTGGAAACTAAACGAGCTTAACGGAACCAAGATCACAATGGCTACAGCGCAACCGAGAGAAGTCCGTATTACTTTAGCCAGCGAAGATGCTAGGGCATCCGGTTTCAGTGGCTGCAACTCGTTTACCGGTGTCTATAAACAGAAGGGTAACGCCCTTCGGTTCACACAGATGGCTGGCACCTTAAGCGCGTGTGAGTCACCGCTCATGGCACTCGAAAGCCAATTCATTACGATGCTCAATGCTATTAACGCCTACCGTATCGAAGGTGAGCGTCTACTCCTACTCAATGGCGATCAAGTGCTTGCGCGTTTTGAAGCGGTATACTTAAAATGAGCTTGTAACCTCTCGTCTTAATGATTGTTGTCGACTCTGCGTTCTATATTCACGTAAAAACTACTTAGACAATTTTAAGAAATTATGGTTTTGAAGTTGGAATAAAGGGATAACGCTAACCTTGATTAAAGCATTTTTGGCTTTTACATAACCGTCACTTACACAAAACATGGGACACCCTCAAGTCGTATTAATAGGCAGGCGAGTGAGAGTTGTGTTGACTTGTGCGGGTGAATTTTCTATTCTTTCTGCGAGAAGTTTGCAAAGTGAGCGACATGATTAATCTTTTTAACCATGTGAATTAAATTCACACACTATTTGTAGACCCCTTATAGCATCAGCCTTTGATGCCTAACCGCTGCACCAAGAAAGTAACCTATTTATCACCTCGCTAAGGGAGTAAACATGATTTTATTAGTTTTTCTGGCTATCGTTGCTGTTTTGCTGATTTATGCGATCAGTTTATACAATCACCTAGTAACGGTTAAGCATGCGGTGGGTAAAGCATGGGCAAATATTGATGTACTCCTTAAGCAGCGCCATGATGAACTACCCAAATTGGTTGAGGTCTGCAAACAATATAAACAGTTTGAACAAGACACCCTGCAGAAAGTTATCGAAGCACGTTCATTGGTGCAAAATGCACGTCAACAACAGGACATTCTAGCCCTAGGGCCCGCAGAGGCACAATTACGCACTGGCTTGGGAAGCCTCTTTGCTATAGCGGAAGCTTATCCTGATTTAAAATCAAATGAAAATTTCATGCAATTGCAAAATCGCATCACTTCGCTAGAAAACGCCATAGCGGACCGCCGTGAGTTATATAACGAGTCAGTCACTATCAATAACGTGCAAATCGAAGTTTTCCCAGCTAGCATTCTTGCAAGGACCTTTAATTTTAGAGAAAAGCCTCTTCTGGAAGTTACCGCTGCCGAGAAAACGGATGTCGATATAAAGCAGTTATTTAATTAACACTTATGCTGGACACACTGCGCCGTGGATACCTCCAACTGATCACCTCCGGCACCCAGTTGGTTTTACTGTTAATCGGCTTCAGGTTGGAATCGCGTGTAGGCTGGCTGGTTTGTCTTTTACTGATGGCGGGCTTAAGCATAATGACGTGGCTGTCAGCCTTAAATCGATTACGTACCGTCCGCGATACACCGACGTCTAAAGTAGCTTCTGCCGCACAAGGTTATGTGGAGCTTTACGGATGGGGTCTTGCGTTTGGAGAAACACCTTTAATCAGTAAACTGTCCTTGCGCCCGTGCTTGTGGTTCCGCTACCAGATTGAGCAACGCTCCTCCGAAAATGAATGGAATATCATAGACAGGGGTGAAAGTTGGGATTCATTTATCCTGCGCGATAACACAGGTGAATGTCTGATTGATCCGGAGCACGCAGAAATCATCACTCAGCATCGTAAACAGTGGAAAGAGTCAGATTGCCGCTATACAGAATGGAATCTGTTTGCCCATGACACGCTTTATGTCGTGGGTTACTTCCATACTCAGGGTGGCAACACCATTGAATTTAATTCGCGAGACGAATTAAGTGCTGTATTGGCCGAGTGGAAACAAGACATGCCTGCTTTACTAGCTCGTTTTGATCTGGATAAGGATGGCGAACTGAATTTGCAAGAATGGACGCTGGCAAGAGCAGCAGCTAAAAGAGAAGTCGGCAAACGATTACGTGAGGTCCAAGCCACTCCAGAGTTGAACTTTATCTGTAAACCACGTGATGGCAAGCTGTATATTATCAGCAACCTTATACAAGATGATTTATCGCGACGTTACCTATTATGGTCTTGGTTACATCTGCTCATTTTAATGGGCGCGCTAGTTAGTATCGGGTGGCTGTTACATACCCCTATATCAGAACTTGGTCTAAAGCCTTAGTTGCAACAGAGCAGATAAAACCTATATAGTGCAGTCGTGTTTTAATTTTGTTAGTTAACTTGTTGGTACCCTTGGAGCGCTTGTTATGCTTTTTCATGATTATTTAAAAATTTTATCTGCCGAAGGTGGGTCTGACTTATATCTCAGTACAGGCGCCACCCCCTCGGCAAAGTTTCAAGGTAAACTGCGCTCATTATCAGATGTTCGCCTCAAACCTGGCGATACCAAAGAAATTGCCTATAGTTTGATGGACACGCATCAACAAGCTGAATTCGAGCGAGAGCTTGAAATGAATTTGGCTGTATCGGTTCCCGAGGTAGGTCGATTTAGGATTAATATTTTTAATCAACGTAATCAAATATCGATTGTGGCGCGAAACATTGTCACCGTCATCCCCAACTATAAAGATTTACACTTACCTGAAATACTCACTGATGTGATTATGACTAAACGCGGGTTAGTCTTATTTGTTGGCGCCACTGGCTCAGGAAAATCAACATCATTAGCCGCACTGATTGATCATCGCAACACGCATAGCGCGGGCCATATTATTACCATAGAAGACCCTGTTGAGTTTGTGCACTCACATAAAAAATCGATTATTAATCAACGCGAAGTTGGCGTTGACACGCGTAGTTTTCACGCCGCCCTTAAAAATACATTACGGCAAGCCCCCGATGTTATTTTAATTGGTGAAATTCGAGATCGAGAAACCATGGAACATGCTCTAGCATTTGCAGAAACGGGACATTTGTGCATTTCAACCTTACACGCTAATAACGCCAACCAAGCGCTTGATCGAATTATTAACTTTTTTCCTGATGAACGTCGCCCGCAATTATTGATGGATTTATCATCAAATTTACGCGCCATTGTATCGCAGCGATTAATTCCCACTGTCGATCATAAGCGGATCGCCGCAATTGAAATTTTATTAGGCACGCCGACTATTTCAGAATTAATTTTGCGTAGCGAGTTTGATAGCATCAAAGAAATCATGGAAAGATCTGTGAATTTGGGCATGCAAACTTTCGATAATGCCTTAATTAAACTTCATCTGGAAGGTCGTATCACAGAAGACGAGGCTTATCGTAATGCCGATTCTGCTAACAATGTCCGTCTAAAGATAAAATTAGCAGCGGGTAATGGAGAAAATAAAACCGGGGGGCTTAATTTTGAACTAGTTAAACATTCAAGTGATTCTGAATCTACCGATAACCAAGAGACTACCGATGAGCCTTATAAAGGCGCTCCAGTCTTTTTTAAATTACCTGATTAAACTTTTAGTTTGTGCACATGATTTAAGATAACAAGGATCACCTTAAAGTGCAGTACTTTGACAACTGTCCTTAACCCATAAATTCATCAGGCTTCAGCAGCAGTCGGTAGTTTTAAAAAACATAACATAAATCTAAAATGAGATTACAATAAAAATAAAATTACTTGCCGAGGATAGATGATGAAAAAACCAACATTACTGTTCTTTTTTTTGCTCTGCTCAACAGATGTTTTCGCTGAATGGGTGGTGGTTGGGTTTGCAGGCGTAAATGATGATATAACGCAATATGTCGACCAGAAGTCAATTCAAAAGCAAGGCAACAAAGTCAAAATAGGGCGAATGCTTGATTACAGCAAAGTTCAGACGTTTAAAAAATATAGCTTTTTGTCATCCGTAAGCCGTCATGAATATGATTGTGTTAAGGAAACCACTAGATTGTTAGATTTAACCCTGTATTCAGGAAATATGAAAAAGGGCGATGTGACCTATTCCCATAAAAACATCAAAGCTAAAGCTTATTCAATGAAACCAGAAACCGTTGATGAATACTATTTTAAAATGGCCTGTCATCCGCAATAGACTTTTCCAGACAGTTAATAACGTCTAGAAATGATAGTTTATCGCTCAACCGTCCACCCTTTTTTCTTCATACATTGCAAATAGATAACGGGGCTTTTCTCCGCCGGAATCATAGGTTGAGCGTTAATTTCAGCTATTTTATGACAAGCTGACGAATCCTGAAAATAGTCAGAATGAATGTCCACGTGATTCTGCTTAGTCGCTTCATTACTGGTGCAACCTAACAGTAATGCTATACAAAAAAGTGATAGGGGTAAATTAATCATCATTTAAATTTTCCATTTTGGCGCTAAAGAATATAATTATGGACTAGACCTACGAAAGTTTTAGAAGTTCATCATTAATGATTTTACCCTTATTTAATCGTCATCCAAATTAGCTTGTTTAAACCATATTTTTATAAAAGTTGCCGAATCCCCTTAATTTAACGCTAAAAAAAAGGACACAACAGATGTCTATCGAGTTCATTTTTGTCTATGGCACCTTACGGAAAGACACTACGTTAAACAAGCATTATATGTTAGAGCCGGATTGTTCCTATTATTCTGAAGCAACCATGCAAGGTAAACTTTACGACGTTGATGGTTATCCAGGTGCCATTCTTTCGGATAACCCTAGGGATATAGTGTATGGCGACGTATATACAATAACTAACAGCGCGTTCGTGTTTTCTCAATTAGATAACTATGAGTCTTGTTCCGATAACTATCCTAAACCTCAAGAATATCGACGAGAAAAACTAAACATTTCACTTTCTAACGGACGTAAAATTTCAGCATGGGTATATCTTTTTAATCATCACATTCTTAATCTAAAGCAAATCGTTTCAGGTGATTATTTGAACATGCCTGAATAATTTCAGATTAAATGTATTCACTCATGAATACATTAAGCCGTTTCCAACTCGCTATTTTATTTATGATGCTGGCCTGACTTACTCGCATTGGCCTAAGATGCCACAAAGGCGCTTAAAATACTTGAGCATTTTATCTTTCAGTAACTCTCTACCCACTAGATGCTTAACACCGCTGGCCACTCCGGCAACTTGATCCGTGTAACTACGAACCTGCTGAAAGATAACCGTGCCATCACGATAAGGTAGACAACCCGTTATCCACTGACTAGCATTGTAAGAGTGCGAGGCATAAAACTCACGCGTTAAAATTAAAGTTCCACCGTTCCAATCAGTATCGATGCGGTGCCTTAAAATGGTTGCCACCCGACCCTCTACATTTTTTTTCACCCAAGGAAACGTCTCTTTTACACCTAGCGGCAATGTTTTTGGGTAATCTAACCACGCCTCAAGTAAGGTAGGAAAATAACGCGTTAAAATAGCACTTTCATTGGCGGCCTGATTCAATTCCAAAGAAGGCTTTGAATCAAGACCATCCTCTCGCATATAGGGTGCAATCGCATAAGATCCCCCTTGCCGATAGGCTAGAAATCGCTGAAATAGAATATCTCGATAATGCAGTCCAACTAAACCATCAATGTTCTTTTGAGGACTATGTTTGAGTGTTTTCTTAAGTGCTTTGAAACTGGCGTACTCATGAGCCGATAAATTAAATTCATCCCCTCGCTCAGCCTCTAACAATGCCATAGTGTCTTCATTGGAAAGCGCAATGGGTGTTAAGGAGCTTGCTCCACCCTTTTCCGTCAATAATCCGTAATCAGCGACATCGTCGTCTAATGAGCCACTATTTTCTAGCCGCAAATATTCAGATACTTTGGCTAGAGGCACCGGTAAGTACCAAACCACAGCAACAGCAACCTCATCGGAACGGCCTTCGTTTAAAGCATAACTAAGCGGTTGCGCCTCCACTAGTTTGGCAATCTGCCCTTTATCCATGCCCAAAACACTTAACACCTCATCAACCTGAAGTGATGGACCAGCTAAAACAGAGTCACCCAGCAGCAGCAAACTCATGAACAACAATCCAATGTTTGGATTCAATTTCCTGCACATCATTAAACGGCTCATAAGGCTAAGCAAGTATGGAACAAATAATTCACCGTTGGAAATCTCCACTGTAATACTGAAAATAAATAAATCAGGGCTAAACTTTATAGCGCCTCAAGTTGATCGATACCCAATAAGCAATCCAGTGTGTCGATGTCATATGTGCTATTTTTTGTTTCTCACTCTTAGACTTTCAACCAACGCTAATTGTCAGCTTCGAAACTAAATTCAGGCAGTGATTGCGCTTATTTATGCACATTTTGAATTTATTTAGACACCTAAACCTCCGCCCTATATTGTTGTTTTTATGCAAATAAAAATATTTTATTTGCTAATTTTTTTTCAATTTTTTTACTAAAATAGAGAATTATTGACTCTCAATCGTTAGCAACTAAGCCCTATATTAGGGAGATTGTTGGATATATACAACGACCGTTTTTTCCAATAAATAACTGACGTTATCAAATTAATAATTTTCTTGTTTTGACGGTTATTCAAGAGGATTATTGACTGTAAATAAAATAACTTTAAGAAGATAATTTATGAAAACTTTGACCCTATTTATTGCATTAGCCACCTTATTTGTCATAGCTGGAGCGGCACTTCTTCAACTTATCGAGATAGTAAAAAACCAAGTTATTATTAAGCAGGACTTCAGGCACAAAATACTCTAAATCTCCCGTGTAGGGTTTTTAAGAGCTCAGCACTTTTAAATACGGTCACGTTTTTAACCAAAAATAGCCACTTTAAGCGGCTATTTTTGGATTCCTCTTTGCTTGGTTAAATCGTTATAACTTCTTATTTATCAAGCTAACTACCCAACTTTTCTGTTTGACTTAATCGAGCATCATACTCAATTAATAGCTTTTAGCGTGGGTATTATTTAATAAAATGGACGATTAAAAATAAAACGATAGTCAGTCCTAAGCCACAATGAATAACACCTTTAATACTTGCATAAGGTGCCATTTTTCCACCAGCGGGTAGTTTCTGTAAAAAACTTATATTTTTTAATGCTGGATAGGCGCCGTTATATTCTAAAGCCATAATTATTAACGCGGCAATCAGGAAAGAAAACACGTTAAAACTATGCGGGAAGTGAGATGACGCTCCCATAAAATAGAGCATTGGAACAGAAAACAGTGCATTGGTTCTGGATGCCAAGCCAGCAGCAGCCAATGCTCCAGCAGCTTCAGGCAATGCTTCGCCGCCATTTGCCATTTGGGTAGCAGAGGCTATGACAATTTTTTGATTAGGATAAATGATTAACCAAACATTGGTAAACATTATAATACCCAAAAGAGCGCCGACATAAATATCAACTGAGCCGCCTCCCCTTATCCCTAACATACCAATTCCAGTCAGAAGCGTAACAACGGCTCCCCAGCGAAACCAACATAATGCCCTAGGCACTAATTTTTGAATAACATCTGATTTAGCCGACGCTTCTGCGTCTTTAAAATACTCACCTTGCACAAGATTAAAATAGTAAAGTAAACCAATCCAGGTAATGCCTGCCAATAAATGTCCCCATCGCAAAAGCATTTCATAACCAGCCGCTGTAGTAACTAATTCCATAACAACCTCCTCAGTTAAAATAATTATTGATGTAACATCACAATCTTTGTTGTGACACGTTCATTCATAGCATATTTATAGTAATACGCCAATCAAAAAATAGTATCCCATGTAGCTACAGGGTTATAAATAGATGACTGATTTTTTAGTAAGCCAATAAACTTTAAATAACCAAACAATCTCTATTGATTAATCATATGGGTTGCAAGTTGCTGTATAGCATTTTGAACATTCGCTTCTACCAGTGGATCCATAGTCATTTCTGCCAATACTTTATTCATACAAAGCATCCACTGGTCGCGTTCTGAGTCGCCAATCACAAAGGGAAAATGACGTGCACGTAACTTTGGATGGCCGTATTCTTCAATGTATAAATTAGGTCCCCCCAACCAACCTGACAAAAACTTGAACAGCTTTGTTTTAGCCGAATCAAGATCAGCTTGATGCATGGCTCGTATACCCTGAGCTTCTGGCAGCACGTCCATGTAGTAATAAAACCGATCTACCAGATTAAGGATGCTTTTTTCGCCCCCCATCAAGGCATAAGGCGTTTGGGTTGTCATGATAAATTCTCTTAAAAATTAGGATGTTTAACAGGCTGGATTGTGCATCTTACCTGATACCGATAAATTAGATTTAAGCATATCACAAGCCTAGCTTTGCCTAATAAATTTGATAAGCCTGTTCTATTAGGTAATCACTGCCTATACTAACGCTTTAAATAGGGAGTTTTATGAATCATCTTAATTATTATATTTTTGCTCATGCGCTACATGTTGTCGCCGTCGTTATTTGGATAGGCGGCGTCGCTTTTGTTACAACGGTTCTATTACCATCACTCAAAAAACTGGGTAATTCAACCAATAAAATCACCTTATTTGAACAACTTGAAAGTCGTTTTTCGTTCCAAGCCAAGATAACCACCTTGCTTACAGGGCTTTCCGGCTTCTATATGTTAGACGTTATCCATGCTTGGGATCATTATCAGCAATTACAATTTTGGTGGATACCGTTGATGACATTTATATGGTTCTTATTCACCCTTGTTCTATTTGTACTTGAACCCTTATTTTTACATCGATGGTTTCATCAACAAGCCGAAAAAAACAGCAGCAAGGCATTAGCACTGATATACAACTTCCACAAAATATTACTGTTCCTGAGTTTACTGGCTGTAATGGGCGCGGCAGCTGGTGCGCATGGATTTAATCTAACTAGATAACGTTAACACCAGATTCCCTACTGGCTTCTGTTATTTTAGCAGACAAGTTGCTTGATAATCTGTCAAAGCCATTAGATTAAAAGATTTTTTACTAGCAAGCCTTAATCTTATGGCATAAAAAAAGGGCCTTTCGGCCCTTTTTTACTTTAGAAGCGTTTTCTAGTCTTCTTTTTCAACTTCTTTGATACTGAGTCTAACTCTACCCTGACGGTCAATTTCAAGTACTTTTACTCGTACAATATCGCCTTCATTTAAGCGGTCGCTGACTTTATCAACATGTTCATCAGAAATTTGTGAGATATGAACTAAACCGTCTTTACCAGGAAGAATCGTTACGAAAGCACCAAAATCCATTAATCGAGCGACTTTACCTTCGTAAATTTTACCCACTTCAACTTCAGCGGTAATTTCTTCAATCAGACGTCTAGCTTCTTCACCCGCTGCTTTATCAACAGAAGCTACTTTAACAATGCCGTCATCAGTCAAATCAACACTGGCACCGGTTTGTTCAGTAATGCTGCGAATAGTAGCGCCGCCCTTACCAATAACTTCACGAATTTTACTAGGATCAATTTTGAAAGTAATAATGCGTGGCGCAAAATCAGACATTTCGTCACGTGTACTCGCCAAGGCTTTGTTCATTTCGCCTAGGATATGTAAACGACCGTGCTTAGCTTGTTCCAAAGCAGTCTTCATGATTTCTGACGTAATGCCATCAATCTTGATATCCATTTGCAGTGCCGTAATACCGTCTACTGATCCTGCTACTTTGAAATCCATATCACCTAAGTGATCTTCATCACCCATAATGTCAGATAAAACTGCAAAGTTGTCGCCTTATTTAATCAAGCCCATTGCGATACCCGCAACAGGTGATTTAATAGGCACACCGGCATCCATTAACGCCAAACTACTACCACAGACTGAAGCCATAGAGCTTGAGCCATTTGACTCAGTGATTTCAGAAACCACACGAATCGTATATGGAAATTCATCCATATTAGGTAGAACAGCGGCTACGCCACGTTTTGCTAATCGGCCATGACCAATTTCACGTCGTTTTGGAGAACCAACAAAACCAGTCTCTCCAACACTATACGGAGGGAAATTGTAATGCAACATGAAGGGTTCTTTATATTCACCGGCCAACGCATCAATAATTTGTGCATCACGAGCAGTACCCAATGTAGCCACCACTAAGGCTTGAGTTTCACCACGCGTAAACAAAGCAGAACCATGCGTTCTTGGTAAAACACCTGTTCTAATGCTAATGGGTCTAATTTTATCTAGGGCTCGACCATCAATACGCTTACCTTCATTAAGAATGGCGTTACGTACGATGCTATATTCTAGATGTTCAATAATGCCTCGAATATCTTTTTCGGCATAATTGATCGATAACTTTTCAACAACCGCAGTACGAATACCTTTAAGGTGTTCTTGGCGTACTAATTTTTCAGCGATGGTATAAGCCTCTTTAATGCCAGCTTCAACTTCAGCGGTCACTAATCTAATCAATTCATTATTAGCTTCTGGAGCGACCCACTCAACAACACCCGCACCTGCCTCATTAGCAAATTCATTGATCGCATTGATGGCGATTTGCATTTGTTCGTGACCAAATAATACTGCACCCAGCATTATTTCTTCTGATAGGCCAATCGCTTCAGATTCAACCATTAAGACGGCATGCGCTGTACCAGCAACAACGAGCGTTAACTCTGACTCTTTTAATGCACTTGGCGATGGATTTATTAAATAAGCACCGTCTTTGTAACCCACACAAGCGGCACCGATAGGGCCATTGAAAGGCAAGCCTGAAACGGCTAATGCAGCTGATGCACCTAACAACGCAGGAATTTCTGGATCAACGTCTGGATTCAGTGAGATGACTGTGGCAATAATTTGAACTTCGTTGGTATAGCCTTCAGGAAATAGAGGGCGTATAGGTCTATCAATGAGTCTTGATGTTAAAGTCTCTTTTTCGCTAGGACGCCCTTCTCTTTTAAAGAAGCCACCGGGGATTTTTCCGGCTGCATAGGCTTTTTCTTGATAATTGACCGTTAATGGAAAAAAATCTCCACCAGCCGCTTCTTTTTTACCAACGACAGTAACCAGTAAGGAGGTACCATCAACATCGATAATAACTGCGCCGTCAGCTTGACGTGCAATTTCACCAGTTTCTAGACTAACGAGTTTATCGCCGTACTGAAATTCTTTCCTAATAGGATTCACTATTGGGTTCCTTTGTGTAAAGGTTATATAGAGGTTAGTATTGGGTTAGCACCTGCTAACCCAACCTACAGTGGTAGCGTAATACGAGAACTATTTTACTTACGTAAACCTAAACGCTCAATTAATGAACGGTAACGACTGCTGTCTTTATTTTTCAAATAATCTAGCAATTTACGACGTTGATTAACCATACGTAATAAACCACGACGTGAATGGTTGTCTTTTTTATGAGCGGCAAAGTGCGGTGTTAAATGTAAAATATGTGCTGTTAACAAAGCAACTTGTACTTCTGGTGAACCTGTATCGGTTTCTGATTGACGATAAGCTTCAACTACCGCTTTTTTTTGTTCTGCTGTAAATGGCATTTATAATCCCTAAGATTAAAATTAAAAAGAAAGCCGCCAAATGGCGACTTTTTGTAAACTGATTTCCACGTTAGGGTGTAGAAATCAATATTTAGTGTAGAGATATACTTTATATCTCTACTAATTATTCATATTAAATAACTTTTTCGGGGCTATTTTACCATCTAATCCCATTTCTCCCAAGCCCAAAAAGACACCTTCGTGATACATTCTTAATGAACCTTCAAATAAATCCGTTCTCGAACTGGGTAAAAGAGAAATAGCTTGGCCAAATTTAATGGCAGTGGCTTGCAAATCGCATAAATGAATATCAGGCATTGATTCTAATGGCTTATCGACATTAATTAAGCTCGAAAATAAGTCCGCTTCAGACATCTCCATTAATTGCTCAATGCTTTTAGCTTCTTTGATGGAAAATTGCCCAGCCTCTAATCGACGCAAGACTTTTACAGTGCCACCACAACCCAACATATGGCCAATGTCTTCAGCCAAAGATCGGATATAAGTGCCTTTAGAGCAATACACATCGAGCATCAATTGATTGGGTGTTTCGCTTTCTGCATCAAAATAATTTAACAACGTTAGTTCGTAAATTTTTATGCTTCTTGCTTTGCGCTCTATTATTTTACCTTCCCTTGCTAATTCATAGAGTTTTCTACCATTATGCTTTAGCGCAGAATACATAGGGGGAACTTGCTCAATTTCACCCGTAAACTTTTGCAAGCAAGCCTGTATTTCTTCAATGGATAAATCTGTAACCGACTTTGTTTCAATGACAACGCCTTCCGCATCACCTGTATCTGTCATAACACCTAACTGAACAACAACCTGATAACGCTTATTATCATCCAGCATTAAGGCCGATACTTTGGTGGCTTCACCAAAACAAAGCGGCAACAATCCAGTCGCCAAAGGATCAAGACTGCCCGTGTGCCCCGCTTTATTAGCATTAAATAAACGCCTTACTTCTTGCAAGGCCTTATTGGAAGAAACACCCAAGCGCTTATCTAACAACAAAATGCCATGAACATTACGCCCGGACTTGCGTTTACTCATGTATCAGACTTATCCAATCCATGCATGCCAACTTCACTTAATAATTCAGCAACCCGCATACCCGTGTCAAAAGAATCATCATAATGAAATCGTAATTCAGAAATATGTCTCAAGCGCATTCTTTTTGCTAACTGATGTCGAATAACAGGCGATAACTCATTTAATAATTTAACATTAGCCCGCTTGCCCTGTTCATCAACATTTAACACGGTGACATAAACCTTAGCAACAGCAAGATCTTTCGTCACAACAACTTCATTAATTGTGATGAAACCCAATCTTGAATCATCAATATCTCGTTGCAAAATCAACGATAATTCTTTTTGCATTTGCGATGAAACACGGGCATTACGGCCAAATTCATTTGCCATAAACTTATAATTCCCGTTTAATTTCTATGCGTTCAAATACTTCAATTTGATCGCCTGGCTTAACATCGTTGTAATTCTTCACGCCGATACCACATTCCATGCCCATTTTAACTTCAGCCGCATCATCTTTAAATCGGCGCAATGATTCTAATTGCCCTTCATAGATGACCACGTTTTCACGCAAAACACGTATCGGTAAGTTTCTCTTAACGAAACCATCAACAACCATACAGCCCGCAATTGCACCAAATTTTGGTGATTTGAAAACGTCACGAACCTCAGCCAGACCGACAATTTGCTCTTTAATCTCTGGAGCCAACATGCCACTAATAGCTTTTTTGACTTCATCAATTGCATCGTAAATTACGCTGTAATAATGCAGGTCGATATTTTTTTCTTCTATTAATTTTCTAGCGGTTGCATCAGCTCGAACATTAAAGCCGATTAGGATTGCGCCGGAGGCTAAAGCAAGATTTGCGTCGCCTTCGTTAATACCACCCACACCACCAAAAACCACCTTAACTTCAACTTCTTCATTTGACAAAGCAACCAAGGAGCCACGTAAAGCTTCCAAACTACCTTGAACATCAGTTTTAATAACCAAATTTACGCTAGCGAGTTCACCCGTAGCCATTCTGGAAAATACTTCGTCCAACTTAGATGCTTGCTGTGCGGCATGTTTGGTGAACTTTTTACGATCTTCACGATGTTTAGCCAAATCTTTAGCAATACGTTCATTTTGTACAACCAAAAATTCATCACCTGCATTAGGTGTTCCAGATAAGCCCAATATTTCAACAGGTACACAGGGCCCCGCCTCTTTAATCGCCTTACCATTCTCATTAAACATTGCACGAACACGACCATATTCTTGGCCACACAACACCATTTGACCGCTTTCTAACGTGCCTTTTTGGATCATTATGGTGGCAACTGCGCCACGTCCCTTATCCAATCTTGACTCAATGACAAGCCCAGACGCTGCACCTTCAATCGGCGCTTTTAATTCTAAAATTTCAGTTTGAACGATCAAAGCCTCAATTAACTCATCAATGCCCTCACCTGTTTTTGCTGAAATCTTAAGGAATTGCACATCGCCGCCCCACTCTTCAGCAAGAACATTAATAACAGATAACTCTTGCATAACCTTTTCTGGATTAGCATCAGGCTTATCTATTTTATTAATTGCGACAATAATGGGAACATTAGCCGCTTTCGCATGCTCAACGGCTTCCTTTGTTTGCGGCATCACACCATCATCAGCGGCAACAACAACAATAACCACATCGGTAATGTCCGCGCCTCTGGCTCTCATCGCAGTAAATGCGGCGTGTCCAGGTGTATCTAGGAAAGTAACGGAGCCATGATCCGTTTTAACCTGATAAGCACCTATGTGCTGTGTAATACCACCCGCTTCACCTGCGGCAACACGAGTTTTACGAATATAATCCAATAAAGACGTCTTACCGTGATCAACATGTCCCATGATAGTAACAATAGGCGCACGAGGTAATTCGATGCGCGTATCTTCAACTTGAGCCTCAGCAAGCATTTCTTGCTCAAGATCATCATCACTTTGCATGATGGCTTTATGCCCCATTTCCTCAACTAAAATCACCGCGGTATCTTGGTCAATACTTTGATTGATGGTCGCCATAATGCCTAACTTCATGAGATGCTTTATCACTAAAGCCGCTTTAACACTCATTTTTTGGGCTAAATCAGACACAATGATCATTTCTGGTATTGTGACATCTTTAATGATGGGGGTAACCGGCATCTCAAATTGATGCTTACCATCAGATTGCACATTATTGCGCTGAGGTTGCTTCCCTTTTTTCTTGCCTCTTTTATTATCTTTACCCGATGGGCGTGAGCCCTCTTCTTGATTTTTTCTATGCAACGTTTCTTGCTTTACAGCAGCTTGTTGCCTTACTTTATCGGCATTTTTTCTAATCGACTCTTCAAGTCTACTTTCTTTTTCTAGTTGTTTTTTTCTAGCGTCTTCTGCTTCTTTAGTTTTAATCGATTTTTCCTGCTTAATTTTCTTTTCTTCTTTAATCTTCAGCGCTTCAAATTTTGCTTCTGAGTCAATGGTGTCATCAGGCTCAGATTCAATTTCAATAATGCTGGCTTCAAGTATGTCTTGTTCGGGTTTTTCAAGCTCAGTCTCAATTTCTTCAACGACTGCAGTTACAGGAGCATCAAGAGGCGAAAGTACTTCAAGCTGGGTTATCAGCTCTTCATCACTATTACTGGACGCTACGACTGATGACAACAACTCTTCTTTCTTAGGCAAATCAGAATCTTCTACATCACTACGCTTAATGTAAGTTTTCTTTTTACGCACTTCAACACTAATCGTTTTAGTGGAACTGCCAGGCATAGTTGCTTGTTTGATTTCAGTCACTTTTCGGCGCTCTAAAATCACTCGCTTAGGCGAGTTTGAGTTTTCGCCCTCATCCTTACCATGACGCTTGCGCAAATGTGCAAGCAACTGCATTTTCTCATCTTCATTAATTAAATCATTAGGGCCGGTTGCAGATAATCCTGCTTCTTTTAACTGCTCTAATAATCGCTCAAGAGGTATCTTAACTATCTCTGCCAATTGTTGTACTGTTTTATCGCTCATTTTTTCACCCTTACTTACTCGCTATGTGCCTTAAGCAAACCAAGGCTCACGAGCCTTCATGATTAACTTCGCCGCCCGCTCTTCGTTCATGCTTGAAAAACCCAACAAATCATCTACTGATTGCTCTGCCAAATCATCCATCGTAATAATGCCCTGACTAGCCAACTCGTAAGCTAAATCAGTATCCATACCTTCCATCTCGAGCAAGTCGTCTGCAGGCTTAGCTGAATCAATTTTTTCTTCCATCGCAATTGCGCTAATCAACAAAGCATCTTTCGCACGACTTCTTAATTCATTAACCAAGTCTTCATCAAAGCCCTCTATTTCGAGCATCTCACTTACAGGAACATAGGCTATTTCTTCAACGCTGATAAAACCTTCTTCAGCCAGAATTAAAGCAATATCCTCATCAACATCTAATTGATCGATAAAAAGTTGCTTTATCTTCCCAATTTCAGCTTCAGCATTTTGTTCTGCTTTAGAAGCATCAATAACATTCAATTCCCAACCCGTAAGTTGACTTGCTAGGCGAACATTTTGACCACCACGACCAATTGCTTGAGACAGGTTATCAGAATTTACCGCAAGATCCATACTGTGTTTATCTTCATCAACAACTATCGAATGAATTTCAGCTGGAGACATTGCATTAATAACAAATTGCGCTTCACTTGGATTCCAAAGAATAATATCCACTCGTTCTCCTGCAAGCTCATTTGTCACCGATTGAACCCTAGAGCCTCGCATTCCAACACAAGCACCCACTGGATCTAATCGAGGGTCATTGCTCTTAACCGCTAATTTAGCACGAGAGCCAGGATCTCGCGCCGCACCAATGACAGAAATAAGACCTTCGCCCACTTCAGGCACTTCTAAACGAAACAAGGCTATTAACAATTCAGGTGCTGTTCGGCTCACAAATAATTGCGGACCACGCGGCTCTGATCTAACGTCTTTCAGATAGCCTCTAATTCGATCACCAATACGAATTGCTTCACGGGGAATCATGTCTTCTCTAGCAATATAGGCTTCAACATGACCGCCCAAATCCAGATAAACACTGCCTTTTTCAATGCGCTTTACAATCCCTGTAATAAGCTCACCCACACGACTGCGGTAGGCTTCAACAATTTTACTACGCTCAGCTTCTCTTACTTTGTGGATGATAACCTGTTTTGCAGTTTGCGCGGCAATTCGTCCAAAGTCTACTGATTCAATTTCATCTTCTACGACATCACCGATTTGAATCTCTGGGTCATCAATTTGTGCAACCTCTAAAAGTACTTGGGTAGTTGGGAACTCAACATCACCATCACATAATGCATTCGCAGCAACAACTTCCCACTGCCTAAAAGTTACATAATCACCCGTCTTTCTATCAATAGCTACACGCGCTTTAATTGGGTTTGCGTGTCGCTTTACCGTTGCAGCTTCTAATGCAGATTCTATCGCCTGAAAGACAATTTCCTTTTCAATTTCCCTTTCATTGGAAAAAACCTCAACTACTAACAAAATTTCTTTATTTGCCACTGCGGCCTCCTTTGTCAATTACATATTCTGGTACCAATCGCGCTTTACTCATTGCGTCAAACGGCACCTCATAAACTTGTTCACCTTCCTGAAGGGTAATAACATCACCTTCAACTTTCTTTATCAGGCCGGTAATTTTCTTTCTACCGCCCATTGCTTTAAACAGGCTGACCAATACTGTTTCATTAACATATTGCTCAAACTGACTTACTTTATAGAAAGGTCGGTCTGCTCCAGGAGATGAAACTTCTAACTGATAGTTTCCTTGTATGGGGTCTTCCACATCTAAGACACCACTAATTTGATGACTTACTTTAGTGCAATCCTCAACTAAAATTCCATTTTCACTATCAATATAAATTCTTAACAAACCATGTTGTGGATGTGGGTTGTAGTCTATGCCTACACACTCGTAACCTAAACCTTCAACAATTGGTTCGATTAAATTAACCAAATGCTCGGGAGCCTGTTTCATGGTTTCCTCACTTAAATTTTTTACACAAAAAAAAAGAGCCTACGGCTCTTCCATTAACAATCTAATTTTAAGCTTCAAAAACCGAAGCCCAGAAAATAAAAAACCCCAAAATGGGGTTCTAAAATATGGTAGCGGGGGCAGGATTTGAACCTACGACCTTCGGGTTATGAGCCCGACGAGCTACCAAGCTGCTCCACCCCGCGATTGATTTAGAGCATTATAAAGACTTATCGCCATTACGCAAGCTATTTATAACTTATATCATTAGACGTTAAAACTTTGTATCAATCTTATTTAGCTACGCTCGTCCCACAGCTTATCCATTCGCTTTACTGAAATAGGGTAAGCAGTTTTAAGTTGCTGGGCAAATAACGAAACCCTGAACTCCTCAAGCGCCCAGCGAAATGAATCTTGTTCTGGAACAACAAAATTCTTTTTAGAAACTTTTTCTATCTCATTCCAAAATCTTTTTGAATATCGACCAACCTCTTGGTTCTTTTGAGGATTATTATCAAACTTATCTAAACGATACTGTATGGCTTTTAAATAACGGGGAATGGCTTTAAGGGCTTGAAAAGGCGTGTTACGAATAAAACCCACATAAACTAATAAATCCAATTGCTCATTAATATCGATAGACAACGGATCATTCACTTTCAATATTCGCTTCACAGTATCTTTTATAGCACCATACTGCGTCATTATTTCCAGCGTAAGTTGTCCTGCTTCATTAGCGACGTTGATTAATTCTGACTTATGTTGCTGCAAATTCGATTCAAACACCTCTTTTGTACGGATAGTTTTTCCATCAATAAAGACGCTATAAAATATCAAAAAAAGCATATCATCTTTATAAGAAGCGCTTGACCCCAAATTCTGACTCGATAAAGTTGGGATAATGGAGTGCTTTGGTAATCGATTATAAGTTAATTCTGCCAAAGTAGACTGAGGCATATTTTTAAGTAGATACGTGCATTCTTTTCGCAACTGTAACTGCAGTAAACGCATTAAGCCTGACTGATGTTCAATCAGTGCTTTTTGTTGTGTATCAAAGATTCGCACCCCCACCGCATCACCTTCATCGATAATCGCAGGAAAGCCCATGAAAAACTGGCCCTTTTGACTGAATTGGTAAGTCTCGGGCAGATCATCAAATGCCCATTGAATGCAACCTGTATAACTCAATTCATCAGTCGCTATCTGATCAAAACTGTCTTCTGCTTTTACAGCATATTTCTGTTGTAATTTTTTTAAATCTCGACCGTAATCCAATAACTTATCTTGATCATCAATGACTCTAAAATTCATCTTTAAGTGGTCAGTCAAGCCCTCCAAACTCCATGCATTAAGCGGAATAGCTTCACCCGTTAATTTTCGCAAGCGATTACCCAACCATTCTTGCACTAGTCCTTTAAAATCAGGTTCAATTTCCAGACACTGCGCCACCGTTTGGGGCACTGGGACAAAATGCTTTCTAATAGTTTTAGGCAGCGATTTAATCAAGGCAACACATTTCTCTTCCAATAAACCGGGTACTAACCAATCGAAGGCAGCCTGAGAAAGCTGATTTAATTGATGCACTGGAATAATCGCTGTCACCCCATCTTCATCATGGCCCGGCTCAAACCGATATTGTAGGGCAATGGTTAAATTACCAACTTTCTTGCTATCAGGAAAATCCCACTCGTTAACATAATCCTCTTCATGCTCTCGAGTTAAATCTTCCTTGGTTAAAAACAGCATTTTAGGCTCTGCACGCTCTACTGTTTTACGCCAAGTATCTAAGGTAACACCGCTGACAACCTCAAGGGGTAACTTATGATCATAAAACTGATAAAGCCACTGCTCATCTTCTACCAAATCTACACGGCGACCTTTATGCTGAATAATGCCGACTTCTTCAAGTAGTTTTTGATTGGCAACATAAAAAGGCGCATTACTGTGATAATCATGATCGACAAGTGCCGAACGAATAAAAATTTCTCTTGCTGCTTTTGGATCAACATGATCATAAGGGATCTTTCGTCCAGCTTGTAACGTTAAACCATATAACAACGTTCTTGCTGACACCATGCAACGCGCCGATTTCTTTTCCCAATGCGGGTCATAATAATTATGCTTAACTAAATGCCCTGCGCAATGCTCTATCCATTCAGGTTCAATTCTGGCTACATTTCTAGCATAAACCTTACTGGTTTCCACCTGCTCTGCAGCCATGATCCACTTGGGCTTCAGTTTATGTAACCCTGAACCAGGGAAAATGAAGAATTTTAACCCTCGCGCACCCAGATACTCGTTTTGTTCATGCCGGAAACCAATATTTGACAATAAGCCCGTTAATAAAGCTCGATGGATTTTCTCATAACTCGCATCATCAGTGTTCGGGTGCATTTTTAAATCACCCTTAATAACTTGCATAATCTGAGCATGGATATCAATCCACTCACGAATTCTGATGTATGACAGAAAATTATCGGCACAGTATTTACGTAATTTACTGTTTGAAAGATGCTTTTTCTGCTCTTCAAACGCATTCCAAATATTAAGGAGCGTTAAAAAATCAGACTCCGGATGTCGGAACACTAGATGCTTAGCATCGGCTTGCTGCATTTTATCGGCTGGTTTTTCACGCGGATCCTGAACACTTAACACGGAAACTATAATCGCCACCTCCGTTAAACAATGCTCATGACCTGCGGCTAATAGCATTCGGGCTAATTTTGGATCGGTTGGCAATTTTGCCAACTGTCGCCCCACCTCTGTCAGCTTGCCGGCTTTATCGAGCGCATTAACCTCATGTAAAACATTTTTTCCATCCCGAATCATTTTATCTTCGGGGGGTTCTATAAAAGGAAAATCTTCGATATCACCAAGATTTAAGGCAATCATCTGCAAAATAACCGCAGACAAATTAGTTCGCATGATTTCCGGCTCAGTAAATTGAGGCCTAGCCATGTAATCATCATGCGAATACAGCCGAATACAAATCCCTTCAGCTACTCGACCACAACGTCCCGCCCTTTGATTGGCACTCGATTGAGAGATGCGTTCAATCGGCAAACGTTGTATTTTACTGCGATGACTATATCGACTGATGCGCGCATGTCCGGTATCAATGACACAACGAATACCAGGAACGGTTAAAGACGTTTCTGCGACATTAGTGGCTAATACAATCCGAATTTTTCCGCCTTTTGGATTAAAAACCCGCTCCTGCTCACTCACACTAAGCTTAGAATACAGCGGTAAAATTTCATATTGCGTGGGATGATGTTTTTTTAAAGACTCGGTGGTTTCTCTAATTTCCCGCTCACCACTCAAAAATATCAGAATATCGCCACGTAAATCACGATATAGCTCATCAACCGCATCTAATATTGCATTTTGCAAATCATCACTGGTTTCATCGTCTTCCTCTTTTTGTTCAATAGGGCGATAACGCATATCAACGGGATACGTTCGGCCTGATACTTCAATAATTGGTGCATTATTAAAATGCGCTGAGAAGCGTTGAGTATCGATAGTAGCCGAGGTGATAATTATTTTTAAATCGGGGCGCTTAGGTAATAACCATTTTAAATAACCTAATAAAAAATCTATGTTTAAACTACGCTCATGGGCTTCATCAATAATGATAGTGTCATATTGACTTAAATAAGGATCATTTTGAGATTCTGCCAACAAAATACCGTCAGTCATTAACTTAATCAATGACTCTGAATGCGTTTTATCATTGAAGCGAATCTTATAACCCACCGATTTACCGATAACTTCACCGAGTTCTTCAGCAATACGATCCGCAACCGTTCGCGCTGCAATACGTCTGGGCTGTGTGTGGCCAATAAATCCCGCAACGCCTAAACCAATGGACAAGCAAATCTTGGGTAATTGCGTTGTTTTACCTGATCCTGTTTCACCACAAACAATAACGACTTGATTTTCTTGTATCAGTTTGGCAATTTCATCTTTTTTACCCGTAACAGGCAAATCTGGGAAATTTAGAGCGGGGATACTGGCAAGGCGTTTACTTCTAGACGCCACAGACTTCTCAATACGGAACACCAAACCGTTAAGTTGTTCTTCAGGGTTTTTGCCCTTTTGACATTCACTCCGTAATCGATCTAACTGTCGTTTTAAAATATGACGATCTTGATTAAGACAGAATGGAATTTGTAGCGTGAGTTTTTTTACAAGATCAAGTGATGTCATCAAAACAGTTAACTAAAATTTCAATATTATACGACAGCTTGATAGTAAGCTGTAACCTAGTCAAAAACCAACCTTACCTATTCTGTTCAGTCCAAGCTCTACTATTAAAAAGATACCTCGCATTACTTGACTCCATTCAATTTCTAAAGCTTTCCCTTACTCGTTTTCCTTATCATTATAAAATTAGTGATTTTGAATCTAAAGGCTTTTGAATTAAGTTACAGTAGATCATCACGAGTTAATACGTTATATTTACTATGGTTAGACTATGATTATTTGAAAAAATTGACGTTGTGAGGCTTAGTGTTAATGACATTACCTATTGAAAAAATAACACCCGATCGTAACAACTTAGTAAAGTTAGTTCGTCAATGGGGCGATGTAAATACTGATGGCATTTTAGATGCCTCATGCCAATTCTTCACCACGCCTGATATAGAAGGACTCATTGGATACCGAATTGAATCTGGCAATGCGGTCATTTTTGGAGACCCTGTCTGCGCTACAAAAGACCAGTCGCAATTAGCCCAAGCCTTTCAACAATTTTGCCTTGAGCAAGCTTTAGGCATTGTCTATATCATTGCATCTGAAGCCTTCAGCCAGCGGGCAAGTCATGATCCATCAACGGTGTTAATTGAATTCGGGGTTACCTTTACATTAAATCCCTGCCATAACCCCATCAATCTAACTGGATCAAAATCGGCTTTATTACGAAAAAAACTGAGGCATGCTGCACATGAAGGCATTACGTTCACAGAATACATCACCGAGGATAAATCGGTAGAAATTGCCCTTGAAAAAATTTCGACTGCTTGGCAAAAAGAAAGACAAGGGCCGCAAATTTTCTTAACGCATCCAACCTTATTTAATGATCGCATTGGAAAGCGCTGGTTTTATGCCTTACAAAGCGGTGAAATCATTGGCTTTTTAATACTAAATGAACTTAAACGCTATCACGGGTGGCTTTTAAACAATGTTATGCTTAATAAGGATGCGGCTAATGGCGTTTCAGAATTACTCGTTATCTCAACGTTACAAGTATTAGAAAAGGAAGGTTGTCAGTCAGTTACCATTGGCCCAGTCCCCAGAAAAAAACTAGGTGAAATAAGAGGACTATCTCGATTTTCAGCGTTAATCACCCAGGGCATCTACCATTTATCAAAAAATTTTTTCAATTTAGGGGGGCACGAACTTTTCTGGGAAAAATTCCAGCCTACCCGTCAAGCCTCTTACTTACTGTTCCCTAATAACAACTTATCCTTTAAAAGTATAAAAGCCATTATGAGAGCACTCAATGCCCAGACTTAAAAAGACCTTTTTTACAAATTATACCAGCGAAATCAGATTGTTATCCTGACCTAAAACACTAAAACCCTTTCTTTCAGACATAAAAAAGCCCACGCAAAGTGGGCCCTGTCCTGTTTTTTATTATTGTTGGACAACTGTAATATTATTACAGTTTTAAATGATGGCGATTATTCTTGTTATTTTTCCAGTATAAACTGGTCGCGTTCCCCCTCACTTTACATCCATGAAAAAACCAAGATCCTCTGAAATCTAAGTACAACCATGAACGGGGTAAATTTTACCTCAAAGAAACAACACTGTCTATAAAAAGTGCGACAATTTGTCACACCGTTTATTTAGATCAGCATCACACCCTCCATAATTAGTGACCCTCCCCCACTTTATACTTCACAAACTAGCTCTGATATCTATTATGAATAGTTTTTATGCTAGGTATCTAAAGGTAAACATGGTCAAATACAGGAGGTTTACTAGGTTTTTCTGCCATTTTAAATAATGGCATTCATTATATTTAAAAATTAAGGGGATACATAAGTGTCAATATTGGACTACATTTCCAATTTCTTCTGCACAGGAGAATATTCAACTAGAGCAACTGTAAATAAATTATGTGTGGGTGAATCTTTATTCGGTGAAGGCAATGAGATTGCACATATTGATTTAATTGTTGGACCGAGAGGCTCAGTTGCAGAGTATGCATTTGCCAACGCATTAACCAATAATAAACACGGATTTTCTACTTTATTAGCGGTTATTGCACCTAATCTGATGGTTAAGCCAGCAACTATTTTATTTAATAAAGTAACCATCAAAGGCTCTAAGCAAGCACTCCAAATGTTTGGCCCTGCCCAACGCGGCGTTGCCATGGCTGTCGCTGATTGTGTAGAAGACGGTACTATCCCAGCAGATGAGGCAGATGATCTATTCATTTGTGTAGGTGTTTTTATACATTGGCAAGCTGAAGACGACTCGTTGATTGAAAAATTCAACTATGAAGCGACTAAAGAAGCCCTTAAACGTGCCATTTCTGGCTCACCTTGTGCTGCAGAAGTTGTTGCTGCCAAATCAACAGCTTTACATCCATTCGCTGTTAACAACGAATCAGAAGCTTAAGTTAAAATACGCACCCAAAATGCCTTAGCCTTGCTAAGGTATTTTTTTGCCTGAAATAATTAAAAACGTGAAACAAAAACCAATCACCTAGACCATTAGCAAACAAAATACCCTTAAAGATATCAAAGCACTTGATGTCTATAGCTCTGCTTAAAAGTTAGCTTGTTACCGAGTAAAACTAACAATTGAAAAAAGGCTGCACCAGCAATGGCAAACAGAGACGCAAATAAAATTAAAGATTTTATAATTTTCATAAATTGACGACCTAAATTATTAATGGGTGTTGATAATATTCCTCCTGAATATGCAGCAAAACAAGTAAATAATTTGTTGGTAATATCCAAAAAAAGTGTCAAAAAAAAGACAGTTGCATTCCCACAACAACCCTAATCTATTGAGTAAACTCATAACAAGTCTGCCTATAATAACTGCCAAAATAGAAAGCAACTGCGTTCAAAAACAGCCTGACTCATTATTGTTTTTGTAAAAATACAACAGCAATTTTTAAAAAATTTATGAGTTATTTCGCTTAAAAAAATTTAATTCAGAGAAAAACACGGCAATCCTTGCTTATTATTTCTACATTAATTTGTGAACCTCTTATTAAATAAGTTTATTTTTACTTACAAACACGATTGCATTTAAAAATACATTTAATCCCACTATAAATCTTCTGATAATAAAAAAATTAACAGCTTACCGCCCTGGTTTTATCTTGATATCAATTAGGGTTATAAAAAATATTAATGTAAATTCATTTCTCAACTGCTCCTAAATATAGTTGCCCGACCACAACCGTCAATCAATACAGAATGTTGCAACAAATTCTGCGATAATAAGGCATTAATCGTCGATTGCACTCTTCGTTTTTCATTATTTAAGCCTATATTTTTTTAATCAACTACAAACCTATGAAAGCCAAAAATACATTTAAACCCTGTGATTTAGTCATTTATGGTGCGCTGGGTGATCTTTCGAAACGCAAGCTTATTATTTCTTTATATCGCCTTGATAATGCCAATTTTCTTGAACCCGATACGCGCATCATTGGCGTCGATTTACACGACATCAAGAGTTCAGATTTTATTCAAATAGCACAAAAGAGCCTTCAGGATTTTTTAAGTGATGAAATTGATAATAGTGTTTGGGAGCGATTTTCAGCCAGACTTTCTTACTTAAAAATTGATCTGACACAAGCTGAACAATATAAACAACTAAACGCCGTCATTGATCAAAAATCTAGGATCATGGTCAATTATTTTGCGGTATCGCCCTTTTTATTTAAAAATATTTGCCAAGGCCTCGCAAAATCCGGTGTTTTAACTGAAACATCTCGCATGGTTATGGAAAAACCCATTGGCCATGATTTAAATTCATCTAAAGAAATTAATGATGTGGTGGCTAGTGTCTTTACTGAAAAACAGGTTTACCGCATTGATCATTACTTAGGAAAAGAAACGGTATTAAATTTATTAGCCCTACGTTTTGCCAATTCAATCTTCACAACTAACTGGAACCATAACACCATCGATCACATACAGATTACTGTTGCCGAAGAAGTGGGGATTGAAGGTCGTTGGGATTATTTCGATAAAACGGGTCAATTACGTGATATGGTGCAAAATCATCTTTTACAAATCTTGACGTTTATTGCTATGGAGCCCCCAGTTAATCTCGAAGCAGAAAGCATCCACAACGAAAAGATAAAAGTTCTTAAAGCACTCCGCCCTATTACTATCCAAAACGTTGAAGAAAAAACAGTCCGCGGGCAATACAGTGCTGGCTATATTAAAGGGTCTGCCGTACCCGGTTACCTGGAAGAAGAAGGTGCTAACACTGAAAGCACCACAGAAAGTTTCGTCGCCTTACGCGTTGATATCGATAATTGGCGATGGGCGGGCGTTCCTTTTTACTTACGTACAGGTAAACGTTTAACCAGTAAAAGAACTGAAATTGTGGTTTACTTTAAACAATTACCCCACAATATTTTCAAAGATAGCTTCCGTGATCTGCCGCCTAATAAACTCATCATTCATCTGCAACCTAATGAAGGTGTAGAAATTGAAATGCTTAATAAAATCCCAGGGATTGATGAGCATATTAAATTAAAAAAGACCAAACTCGATTTAAGCTTTTCTGATACTTTTAAAGAAAGCCGTATTTTTGGTGGTTATGAGAAATTAGTTTTAGAAGCCATGCGCGGCAACCCAACACTTTTTCTTAGCCGCGAAGAAATTGAACAAGCGTGGACGTGGGTTGATTCAATTCAAAACGCTTGGCATCATTACAAAGATGCACCTAAACCCTATTCTGCAGGCACTTGGGGACCCGTTGCCTCAGTCGCACTCATTGCCAGAGATGGACGAGCTTGGGAAGAATAACAAATTCTCCGTGTAAACATAAACCAGGAAAAATAAATGCATCCCGTGATCGACAAAGTAACCCAAGAAATTATTGACCGTAGCTATAAAAGCCGCTCAGCTTACCTTAATTATATTGATGCTATCGCAAAAAAAGGTCCAATCCGTTCAGGTATGGGCTGTGGTAACTTAGCCCATGGCTTTGCTGCCTGTAGCGCCACTGAAAAAGCAGACTTAACCGGCAATCAAAAAGCCAATATTGCTATCATTACTTCTTACAATGATATGCTCTCTGCTCATGAACCTTACAAAAACGCACCTGATTTAATTAAATCGGCCATACGAGAAGCCGGCGGCGTTGCTCAAGTTGCTGGTGGCGTTCCTGCTATGTGTGACGGCATTACCCAAGGCCAACCAGGCATGGAACTATCCTTGTTTAGTCGTGACTTAATTGCCATGACAACCGCGATTGGCATGAGCCACAACATGTTTGATGGCGCTCTTTATTTAGGTGTTTGTGACAAGATTGTCCCTGGCTTACTCATTGGCGCCCTTAGCTTTGGTCACTTACCTGCCTTATTTATCCCTGCCGGCCCCATGCCTAGCGGCCTTACCAACAAAGAAAAATCGCGGGCTCGCCAAGATTACGCGATGGGTAAAATAGGCCGTAAAGAGCTACTTGAAGCAGAATCTGCATCGTATCACAGCCCCGGAACATGTACTTTTTACGGAACGGCAAACAGCAATCAAATGATGATGGAAATAATGGGCTTACATTTGCCTGGCAGTTCCTTTATCAATCCTTATACACCTTTACGGGAAGAGTTAACCATAGCGGCCGCTAAACAAGTTTTAAAATTTACGGCCCTAGGTAACGACTATCGTCCGATAGCGCACATGGTTTCTGAAAAAGCCATTGTCAACGCCGTTGTTGGCTTGTTAGCTACCGGTGGATCAACCAATCACACGATGCATTTGATCGCCATAGCTAGAGCATCAGGCATTATTCTTAACTGGGATGATTTTGATAAGCTCTCTAAAGCGGTTCCTTTAATCACTAAAATATACCCCAATGGTCCAGCTGACGTTAACCATTTCCAAGCAGCCGGTGGCATGGGCGTCTTAATTGCTGAACTATTAAGAAACGGTCTTTTACATGAAGATATTATAACGGTTGCTGATCAGCGTGGGATGAACAATTACTGCCAAGAACCCAAGCTTATTGATAACAAATTAATATGGGAACCTGTCCCTGAAACATCGTTAGACCCCGCTGTTCTCTGCACCGTCGAAAAACCCTTTGCAACCGGTGGTGGTTTACATGTCATGCATGGCAATTTAGGTCGAGGTATCTCTAAATTATCAGCGGTATCACCTGAACATCAAATTGTAGAAGCGCCTGCCATCGTCTTCGATGATCAAGAAGATATGTTGGCTGCTTTTAAACGCGGTGAATTAGAAAAAGATTTTATTGCCGTTTTACGCTTTCAAGGACCCCGTTCTAACGGCATGCCCGAATTGCATAAACTGACGCCACCCTTAGGTGTTTTACAAGACAAAGGTTTTAAGGTTGCACTGGTCACTGACGGCCGCATGTCAGGCGCTTCAGGAAAAGTCCCGTCAGCCATTCACATGTGTCCTGAATGTGAATCAGGCGGACCTTTAGCCAAAGTACGTACTGGCGATATCATTTACATGAACCTACAAACTGGACATATTAATGTCCTCATTGAAGAAGCGGAATTTAATGCTCGCATCCCTATCCCCAACTCATCAAAAAATCATCATTATGGAATGGGACGTGAAATGTTTGGAGGTTTCCGTTTAGGTGCATCTTCTGCAGAAACTGGCGCATCAAATCTATTTCTGGTTGATTAAAATCCCACTATATTAACTTGGGTTAGTTCTTATCTAAGGCTGACCCACTATTTTTATTATTTAGTCGAATACAACACGCACCCTTTCGATTAAACAACTAACTGAGTAAAGCGATGAGTTCAAATAACTGGAAAATACAACCTACAGATGTTTTAAATGCCGGCCCTGTGATGCCTGTTATGGTTATTCAAAACCTTGAAGATGCTGTGCCTCTAGCAAGAGCGCTTGTTGAAGGAGGCATTAGAGTACTAGAAATCACCCTACGTACACCCATAGCGCTAGAAGCCATCAGACTGATTAGCCAGGAAGTTAAAAATGCGATTGTGGGTGCTGGAACCATCACTACGCCTGAACAATTAAAAGCGGCTGAAGCCGCAGGCGCTGTTTTTGCAATTAGTCCAGGCTTAACACCCACCTTACTAGCCGCTGCAAAAGAAGGCTCTATTGCCTTAATCCCTGGCATATCAAGCTTGTCAGAATTAATGCTGGGCATCGAATATGGCTTGGATCATTTCAAATTTTTCCCTGCTGAAGCGGCCGGTGGAATACCCATGCTTAAATCTATCGCTGGCCCCATTCCTTCAGTGACCTTTTGCCCTACCGGTGGAATTTCTCCTGAAAATTACGCGGCTTATTTAAAACTTAGTAATGTTGCCTGTGTTGGTGGCTCATGGCTTGTTCCCGCCGATGCCGTTAAATCTAAAAACTGGGCTAAAGTGACTGAATTGGCAAGACTAGCCATTGCAAATGCTGGACAGATCTAAGTCGTTTTAATTCTTAGTTGATTTTATTCTTTTGGATTAATTTAGTCGCCCTCTAGCGTAGCGCTTAGTGCGACTAACGACTCTTCACTCCACACGGTAAATAACTAAGCACTAGGCTCTAAAAAATAGCCTTTGTTTTTAAACTTAAGAGAAAAACATGACCCATAAACGCAGTCTGATCTTAAATGAAAATACGCATACCTTATGTGAGTTACCGATTTTATCTGGAACCACGGGGCCGGATGTAATAGATGTAGAGACCTTGTATAAACAAACGGGCATGTTTACTTACGACCCCGGCTTCACCTCTACCGCTAGTTGCAGCTCAACGATTACTTACATTGATGGTGAAGCAGGTATTTTGCTATACCGTGGCTATCCGATCGAACAACTCGCAGAAAAATGTACTTTTCTTGAAGTTTGTTATTTATTGCTAAATGGTGAGTTACCCTCAAGCACTGAACTACTCGATTTTCAAAGTACCATTACTATTCACACAATGGTGCACGACCAACTGACCAATTTCTTCAAAGGTTTCAGACGTGATGCGCATCCAATGGCCATTATGGTCGGTGTAGTGGGCGCGTTGTCGGCCTTTTATCATGATGCACTCGACATAAAATCTAAAAAAGATCGAGACATCAGTGCTATACGATTAATAGCCAAAGTACCTACGATTGCCGCCATGTGTCACAAATACAGCACAGGTTTGCCCTTTATGTATCCACAGAACAAACTAAGTTATGTGGAAAATTTTATGCGTATGATGCTTGCTACCCCTTGCGATGATTTCGTGCCTAATCCCGTCTTAGTGCGTGCATTGGATAGAATCTTAATTCTCCATGCCGATCATGAGCAAAATGCATCAACGTCAACTGTTCGCCTTGCAGGTTCCAGTGGCGCTAACCCTTATGCCTGCATAACTTCGGGTATTGCCTGTCTTTGGGGCGCCGCGCACGGTGGCGCTAATGAAGCTGTTCTTAATATGCTTAAAGAAATTGCTGATGTTTCACGTATCCCCAGTTATATTGCCAAAGCAAAAGACAAAAACGACGCCTTTAGACTGATGGGTTTTGGTCACCGCGTTTATAAAAATCATGATCCCCGCGCCAAATTAATGCGTGCAACCTGTCATGAAGTCCTTACAGAACTTGGCTTGCATGATGATCCCTTATTCAAATTAGCCCTTGAACTTGAACGCATAGCCCTTGAAGACCCTTACTTTATTGAGAAAAAACTCTATCCTAATGTCGACTTTTATTCAGGCATTGTTTTTCATGCCTTAGGCATTCCGAGTAATATGTTTACTGCTCTATTTGCAATGGGCAGAACCGTAGGCTGGATAGCGCATTGGGATGAAATGATTGCAGATCCCGATCAAAAAATTGGCCGACCACGGCAGCTTTATACAGGTTCAAAAATGCGAAATATTCCTGAAAATCATGGTAAATCGACGTAAATTGTCTTTTATTGAAGATAAAATAACACGCTAAAATCAAACTTGAGCTTTTCGATGAGACAAGATAATATTGATTCAACACCATCTGGAGTTATTAATAATGAAAATAATAAAAAAGCTTCTTTCTAAACGGATCATTACTAGCTTAGCCGTCCTTCTTTTACCGATAAGCCATCCAGCAAGTTCTGATGATAAGCTCAACGCTATGCATACCCTCTACGAGGATAACTGCGCCAGTTGCCATGGCTCAGACCGTGGTGGGTTTATTGCGCCAGCATTAAATTCAGAGTCTTTAAAAGGTCGTAGCCCTACTTCGTTGCGTAGCCTTATTATGACAGGCAGTTTTGATACGTTAATGCCTCCGTTTTACGGTCGCTTATCGGATGATGAAATTCGTGGCTTAGTTAAACATTTACAAAGCACGCCCAAATTAGCTAACCCAAAATGGACTATTGAGGATATTAAAGCCTCCGTAAAAGTTTACGTTAAAGATGAAACGACTCTACCCGCTAAACCTACTTATGCCATAGACGATATTAATAATATTATTGGTGTTGCAGCACGTGGAAAATATGGCCGTGGCACTGGATCAAAAGCGATTTTTATCAATAGTGTTACCCATCAAATAATAGGCGAAATTCCAACAGGAACGGCGGCGCATATTATTGACTATGATCCGGCAAATCCACGCTGGGCTTATGTAAAAAATGATACGGCAGAAATCTTTAAAGTCGACTTGTACTCCATGCAAATCGTCCGTAGTGTTAAAACCGGCTTCAATGGACCGGGATTGGGTGTTTCACGAGACGGTAAATACATTATGGCCGGATCTTATGTGCCACATAATGCTGTTATTCTTGATGCACAAACACTAGAACCCTTAAAAACCTTCGATCTAGAAGGCATAGATCCAGACGGAAAAATGGTATCGTCAGATTCAGGCATGATTATCGGCACACCCTTCGCTGATATCTTTGCTATTGCTCTGGAAAATGCTGGTCAAGTCTGGGTGGTTGATTTAAAAGACGGCTTTCCTGTTACCAAAATTGAAAATGTAGGTCGACATCTACATGACGCCTTTTTATCCCATGGTGGTAGCAAGTTAATGGTGGCCTCTTATGTTGACAGCATTGTCACCGCCATTGATTTAAAAGAACGAAAAATTATCAAGAAACTGGAAGCCGGCTGCGTCCCACATGTTGGTGGCGGTGCCGCTGTTGAAGTTGACGGCCGTACCTTAGGGTTTGGCACTAACTTTGGCGATTGCGATAAAATGGTCGTCAGCGTCTGGGACCTAGATAAAATGGAAGTGGTTAAGCAAGTCCCTGTTTCTGGCGGCACAGAATCCCCTGCAGCCCATGCCAATGCCCCGTATGTAGCTGTAGATATTATTTCTAAAGACACGCGCGCGCGCACCATTCAGTTGATCGACAAAAAATCACTGGAGGTTATCAAAACCTTAGATGTGGGTGGTCACGCCTATTTTCCTGAATACAGCGCTGATGGTAAATTCTTATATGTTAGTGCGGGCTATAGTGGTGATGAAGTCGTTGTTTATGACTCAACTTCTTTAGCTAAAATAGCCTCCATTCCTATGGAGAGCCCCGCAGGGCTTTTCTCTCATGGCCGTGTTAAATATATGACACGGGGTCTTTCGCCTGACGAATTTGAAAATGCCCAACAACTAAAAGGGGCAAAATAATGAGACGCGTGGCCATTTCAGGCATCATGCTGCTAGGCCTGTATTCATTAGCCCTTAGCGCCAATGGCGCCAGTATTTATGCAGGTCAGGAACGAGCAGCCGCCGTCTGTGCTCAATGTCATGGCATTAAAAAACCTTCTGCTGACGCTCCTTTTCCCTCGCTAGCAGGGCGTGATTTTACCTACCTTAAATTGGCCTTAGAACAATATCGCGATAAAACCCGTCGCTCGGATATTATGAATGCCATTGCTGGCTCATTAACTGATAATGATATTAGCAATGTAGCGGCTTATTACTCAAAATTAAAGCCTTAATGCTGGCATTAATAGGTCGCTATAATTATTTTCTGGGTGGCCTGTTCTTAGTTTTTTTAAGTGGCGTTATGCAGCCTGTGTTGGCAGCCGAACCTTCTTCAGCTAGACAAAATGAACTATTAGCTTTACTTAAAAACGATTGTGGCGCCTGTCATGGCTTAACCTTGCAAGGTGGAATGGGACCGGCTTTATTGCCTGAAACCTTATCCGGAAAACCGGATGATTTTTTGGTTGCAACGATACTAAACGGGCGTAAAGGCACTGCCATGCCACCTTGGCAAACATTTATGACTCAAGATGACGCCTTATGGTTAGTTCATGTTTTACGCAAGAATAAACAATAAAATCAAAACCCGAAACGACACCAACATGTTCACGACAATCGCACGACGGCTCTCGCCATTCTTTGTAAAGCATCAACTAAATTTTAAACGGCCTATAAAAACATTACTTCCTGTTTTAGGCTTTTTATTGTCTTTTAATGTCCTCGCAGAACTCCGTGGAACCGGTGATTTAGGTATTGTCATCGAACGTGAAGCCGGTGCCGCACTGATCATTAATACCAGTCAACGGACACAATTAGCCAAAATTACTAACTTAGGCGATTTATCACATGCTTCTGTGGTATTTTCTCGCGATCAACGTTATGCCTTTATTTTTGGACGTGATGGTGGCTTAAGTAAAATCGATCTCTTACAAGACAAACTCGATAAACGTATCATTCAAGCCGGCAATAGCATCGGCGGAGCCATTTCTCAAGATGGTAAATTAATTGCCGTATCCAATTACACGCCCGGCGGCGTTAAAGTATTTTCTTCTGACACACTGGAACTGGTCGCCGATATTCCAGCGACTTACGCTGACGGTAAACTCTCTAAAGTTGTCGGCTTGGTCGATGCGCCTGGACAGCGTTTTGTTTTTAGTCTGTTTGATGCCGGTGAAATATGGACACTCGACCTAAAAAACCCACAAAATCCGCTCATTGAAAAGTTCAAAAATATCGGCAAATTGCCTTACGATGCCTTAATTACACCTGATGGACATTACTATATTGCTGGTTTATTTGGCGAAAGTGGCTTGGCCTTATTGGACTTATGGAATACACAATTAGGGATAAAACGCATCCTGCCGGACTATGTTAAATCAGAAGAAAAACTACCTGTCTATAAAATGCCTCATTTAGAAGGCTGGGCGGTAGCGGATGATTATGTCTTTGTTCCCGCCATTGGCAAACATGAAGTACTCGTTCTTAACAAACAAAACTGGACATTGGTTAAAGCGATCCCTGTTCCAGGGCAACCCGTTTTTGTGATGGCTAGACCCGATGGCCGACAAGTCTGGGTTAACTTTGCCATGCCCGACAACCATCAACTACAAGTCATTGATGTTAAGGATTTATCCTTAAGTAAAAACTTAAGCCCAGGAAAAGCCGTATTACACATGGAATTTACCCCACGCGGCGAACAAGTCTGGGTTGCTATACGGGATGATAATCAAGTCGTTATTTATGATACCGAAACCTTACAAGAAATCACACGCCTACCTGCAGAAAAACCCAACGGCATTTTTTTTAGTGCACGAGCCAATAAGATAGGTTTATAGATAGATGTTAAAGCCTTTACACAAACATCTGCTGAATGATTTTCAGCGAGATTTCCCCTTGTGTTCCAGACCCTATCAAGACATAGCTCATCAACTAGGTGTTAGTGAAGAAGACGTCTTATTGGCGTTAACTGAGTTAAATAACAACAATTTTATTAGTCGCATAGGGCTTATCATTCCACCTAATCAGCTTGGTGTCAGCACCTTGGTGGCCATGGCAATTCCTGAATACGACCTTGAATCGGTTGCCGTTAAAATCAGTGCCTATTCGGAAGTTAATCATAATTACGAACGTGAACACACTTTCAATCTTTGGTTTGTCGCCGTTGCAAACAACACCGAACATTTACAAGCCGTTCTTGAGCATATAGAGCAAGACACGGGCTATAAAACCATGTCAGTCCCCTTGCTGGATGATTTTTTTATTGATTTGGGTTTTCAACTGGACTTACAAAATGCTTGATGCTCGTGATCGACAATTATTAGAAAGGATGCAAATCGGACTACCCGTCTGCCCAAGACCTTATGCTGAAATTGGCCATTTTCTAGCCATGTCTGAAGCCGAGGTGTTAGAGCGCCTGACCCACCTTAAACAACAAGGTCTCATTAAGCGGATGGGCGTGATTGTTAAGCATCATCAACTGGGTTACCGCGCCAACGCCATGATTGTATGGAATGTACCCGACACACTGATCAAACAACTGGGCGCTCGTATTAGCCAATTTACGTTTGTAACGCTCTGCTATCAACGGCCACCACACAGCCAATGGCCTTATAACCTCTACTGTATGATTCATGGTAAAAACAAGGCAACGGTTTTAGCTCAACTAGACCAGCTCAATACCGACTGCAATTTAGGTGAGTTTAATCAAGAAGTGTTATTTAGTCGCCGTTGCTTTAAGCAACGGGGAGCCCTTTACTCAAGTAACACCGATGTTAGCCGCGAAGATCATGGATAACATAGACCGCCAAATTATCAATAGCCTGCAAGCTGGCTTTCCGATTTGTGATAAGCCTTACCAAGCGATTGCCGAACCCTTAGGTTTATCGGAACACCAACTGATTAGTCGACTACAAGCACTTTTGGATAATGGCACGTTAACCCGCTTTGGTCCGCTTTATCATGCCGAACTCATGGGCGGCGCTTTGACCCTGGCAGCCGTCACCGCACCCGAAGATCGCTTTGCAGAAATCACAGACCTCATCAATGCCTTTCCGGAAGTCGCCCATAATTACGCGCGCCAACATACGCTTAATATGTGGTTTGTCATTGCAACCGAGACACCCGAACAAATTCAGCAGACGCTTACCGCCATAGAACAAAAAACAGGATTACGGGTTTATAACATGCCTAAAATCAATGAGTATTTTGTTGGCTTAAAACTGGAAGCCTGATGATTAAACTTGATGACACTGACTTACTGATTATGCGAGCAACCCAAGCGGGCTTGCCGTTAACGCCTCAACCTTATCAACATATTGCTGAACAACTCGGCTTAACAACTGAGGTCGTCATGAGTCGTATGACTGCGATGCAAGCACAAGGTATTATTCGTCGAATTGGCGCAATACCCAATCACTATAAACTCGGTTATCAGTTTAACGGTATGACAGTATGGAATGTACCGGATGAAAATATTGATGAACTAGGACAAAAAGTGGGGCAACTCGATTTTGTTAGCCATTGCTATCACCGCCCAAGACACTTACCCGACTGGCCTTACAACCTCTTTGCCATGGTTCATGGTAAGACCCAAGCAGACGTTGATAGCCAAATCCAGCAGATTAGCGATTTGCTAGGTCACGCTAATCGAGCTTGTGAAGTGTTATACAGTACTAAAATTTTAAAAAAGACCGGATTTAGAAGTCGCAGTTAACGCCGGTTGTTTTCAGGCGTTGCGTCAAGAAAAGTTAACCGCCCGTCATACTCATATAACGCAAGATCACTGGTTGTTCGTGGATATTGAATTCATGTTTTTCAGGCTTAATTAACATAGCCTCAATAATGGCTTGTTTAAGAACGTCCATATTGCCCGGATTAGCCCTAAGTACAGCCTTTAAATCAACCGAATGTTCATTACCCAAACACAGTAACAAACGCCCTTCAACCGTCAAACGCACTCGATTACAAGTACTACAAAAGTTTTCACTGTGCGGTGAAATAAAACCCACCCGTGTTTTTGTTCCTACTACGTAAAAATAATTGGAAGGACCGCCGGTTTTTTCTAGCGAGGCCTCTAATGTAAACCTTCGAGCCAAATCTTGTTTAATCAAATCACTAGAATAATAAGCTTCTGAGCGATCATGGTTAGCAACGATACCCAACGGCATTTCTTCAATAAAACTAATATCAATACCCTTATCGACCGCATACTGCACCAGATCACCGACTTCCTGATGATTTCTGTCTTTAAGTATTACGGCGTTGATTTTGATACGCTCAAAACCAACCGCTTTAACCGCGTCTATACCCCGAAGTACCTGCTGTAAATCCCCCGTTCGGGTAATCGCTTTAAATTTATCAGCATCCAAGGTATCCAGACTAATATTAATACGCTTAACGCCAGCCGCTTTTAAATCAGCCGCCATCAGTTCCAATTGCGAGCCATTCGTTGTAATCACCAACTCATGCAAACTCTCAATTTTGCCAATATTTTCCAGTAGTCCCAAAGCACCTTTTCTAACCAACGGTTCCCCACCCGTCACCCGAATCTTTTTAACGCCTAACTCGGCAAAAGCTTTAGCCAACGTATGAATTTCTTCCAGCGATAAAACCTGGTCACGTGGCAAAAACGTCATATCCTCTGCCATGCAATACACACAACGAAAGTCACAACGATCAGTAATAGAAATTCTTAAATAATCAACCGTTCTGCCAAAACGATCTATTAATTTAACGGGGGGGGATAAAGGAGTCATGGTAACCAAGGTAAAAACTAAGGACTAATATTAACATATTAATAACAGAACACCGGTGTTCAACTTCAGAAAAAAACCTTTATTTCTTGCCAAATGGACTTGACATAGCGGCTTTTATCTCTACACCTTTTAACTTACCCACAGATTTTTATTGTCCAAAGTGATATAACGACCCAACGTATAATGCACACCCATAAACGCCTTAAAAACAACGTAAGCTATTGATTTTAATTATTATAGAGACATTGATCAAATAATAGACAATCTAACAAACTATAATATAAATTATAGAGTTAGCGAAACATCCACGTCATAGCACACAGACTTATCCACAGCTTATGGGGATAAATCTCCTAAACAGTTAAACCGTTAGGTCAACACAAGCCTATCACATTGAAACGATTAACTTTTCCACTGCTTAGGGCGGGGTGACACCAAACCACTAATACCCATCGAATGTTATCTGTGAAAGCGTTATATTTTTTACAGTAAGTAGCTCAGCAATGAAATTGCGCTTTCTCTTCATGGCCTATAATAGTTTCTATCTTTTACTTTTTAGTGCGACAATTGCTCTAAATTTTAACCCTTTCAATACCATCTTTTATAACAAAAGGGTCAATTATGACTTATCAGTCTTTGCTACAAACATTACAAGCAAGCAATAAACTTTCAGTCTCTGAGTTAAAAAAAGCAGAACACGTTCAAAAAACCTCGCCCGCAGAAAGCTTGCCTCAATTATTAGTTAAATTAGGCTTATGTTCAGAGCTTGATGTAGCGGATGCTTTTGTTGAGTCGAGTCAGTTTGAAAAAGTAACCGCACATCAATATCCGCAGGACATACAACTCCCTGAAACGGTGTCTTTACGTTTTTTAAAGTACTATCACATCACCGGCTTAGCCCAGACAAAAGACACTATCTCCGTTGCTATGATGGATCCTGCCGATCCTTTTGCTATCAATAGCCTTAGATTGGCGACCGGCAAATCCATCCTTGCCAAAGTAGGTTTGCTTTCAGAAATAGATGCCGCCCTTGACATTCAGTACGGTGAAGACCGTTCGAAAGCCGATAAACTGATCGCCGATTCAATGTCTGATGATTTGGGCGAAGAAGATTTAGCACACTTAAAAGATTTAGCCAGCGAAGCGCCTGTTATCAAGATGGTTAATTTGATTATGCAACGCGCGATAGAAACCAGAGCTTCAGACATCCACATTGAGCCTTTTGAACAAACGTTAAAAGTCCGTTTGCGTATCGATGGCGTGTTACAGGAAATTGACGCGCCCAATGTCAAATCAACAGCGGCGGTCATTTCACGTATTAAAATTATGGCCAAACTTAATATTGCCGAGCGACGACTCCCCCAAGATGGTCGTATCACAGTGCAAATGATAGGCAAAGAACTTGATTTACGGGTCTCTACAATCCCCACTATGCACGGCGAAAGTGTCGTTATCCGTTTACTAGACAAAGAAAATACCGTCCTTGATTTTGCCGCGCTAGGCTTTTCTGGTCGACATTTACAACAGTTTATTGATGTATTATCGCAGCCACACGGTATTATTCTTATTACTGGCCCAACCGGTAGCGGTAAATCAACGACGATGTATGCCGCCTTAAAACAATTAAATACGCCAGAAAGAAAAATTATTACGGTTGAAGATCCGGTCGAATATCAAATGGAGGGTATTAATCAAATTCAAGCAAAACCACAAATAGGTTTAACATTTGCCTCAGCATTGCGCTCTATTGTGCGTCAAGATCCTGATGTTATTATGATTGGTGAAATGCGTGACTTAGAAACAGCGAGAATTGCTGTGCAATCAGCGCTTACAGGGCATTTGGTCTTATCAACGCTACATACTAATGATGCCGCTGGCGGGGTAACACGACTACTGGATATGGGCTTGGAGGAATATTTACTGACGTCTACCGTTAATGGCATATTGGCACAACGGCTGGTTAGAAAACTGTGTCCTCACTGCAAAAAAGGCGCCATTGCTGGACCCGAAACAGTCAATAATTTACGTTTACAACGCTTTACCTCTGAGCGTGATATTGTTTTATTTCAGCCTGTTGGTTGCTCTGCTTGCTCAAATACGGGCTACCGTGGGCGACTGGCTATTATTGAGTTTTTACCCATGACCGACCCTATTCGTAAATTAATTATGGCCCATGAAGAAGCCGGAGCTATTCAAAAACTCGCTATCGCTGAAGGTATGCAAACGTTGTATGACAATGGCTTGGTTAAGGCGATAGAAGGCATAACGACTCTGGAAGAAGTCATGCGCGTTACTTCCGAAACCTAAGATGGCTTTATTTACTTACAAAGCCATTAACCAACTAGGCGAAACCGAAGAAGGCACCAGAGAGGTCGCTGATGAGCAGTTCCTAATCACGGCATTACAAGCTGAAGGTCTAATCCCCCTTCATGTTACTGCAGGTAGTAACCGCTCTTTTTTTAGCCTAGGTTTTGGTCTTAAAACCTCAAAACTATCTCAAAAAGACATCGCCTTGTTAACCGGTGAACTAGCGACTTTACTCGAGTCTGGTTTGCCCTTGGATAAATCATTACTGGTGTTAATCGATTTAACTGAAGACAATGAACGTTTGTCTAAGTTAATTACGCGCGTTTTAGAAAAAGTTAAAGGTGGTACCTCTTTAGCCGAGGCGCTTGAGCAGCAACAAGGCGTATTTACTAAGTTTTATTTAAATATGATTCGTGCCGGTGAAGCGGGCGGCAGTCTGGATCAAGTTTTAACACGATTATCCGATTATTTGGAGCGCTCACAGGAATTAAAAGATTCTGTTAGTACTGCGTTGATTTATCCTATTATCTTGCTGGTCATGTCTTTGGCGTCTTTATTTATTATGTTGACGTTTGTGGTACCGCAATTTACCGAAATGTTTGAAAGTGCCGGCAAAGCATTGCCGATCTCCACTCAGATTGTTGTCGGACTGGCAGAATGGCTGCAAGCTTATTGGTGGGCCTTACTGATCGGTTTTATTTTTATTTCAAGTTATATGAAGTATCAATTTGCTGATCCGATTAGAAAGAAAGTCTGGGACGGGCGCTTTCTTAAATTGCCGTTGGCCGGCACCATTATCACCAATAAAGAAACGGCCAATATTACTCGCACACTTGGGACACTGTTGGGTAATGG
>CAMDWT010000014.1 GCA_945877505.1 Crenothrix polyspora | reverse complement strand
CTGACGAATGGTAAATTACAAGATTTAAATCTGGCAGCATATGCAGGTAAAAGAAAGGTGCTTAACATTGTACCAAGCTTAGACACCCCTACATGTGCTGTTTCGACGCGTGTATTTAATGAAAAAGCCTCGCATCTTTATAATACGGTCGTATTAGTCATATCAGCTGATTTGCCCTTCGCACAATGTCGCTTTTGTGAAATCGAAGGCTTAAAGCATGTTGTTCCTTTATCAACGTTCCGCTCGGATTTTGCAGATGTTTATGGTGTTAAGTTGGTTAATACTTTTCTCGCAGGATTAACAGCGAGGGCAGTTGTTATTATCGATGAACATGATAATGTTATTTATACGCAATTAGTCAGTGAGCTTGCTGACGAGCCCGATTACGATAGCGCTTATGCTGCTCTTAAATAAATAGTCGTTTTAATCCCCTAGTTAATTACGCATTTAAGAATATTATTACAGCGAATAATGGTTTTTTAAGAGTAACTATAAGTTTATAGCTCTCATTTTAATAAAACGAAAGTAAGATTAATTTAATACGAAAATAACCCCCTAATGGTTATCGGCCATGTCTATTTGCTTATAAAGAGTCGTGGTATCCGAAATCAATGGGATAGGTTATCTTTAGTTTGTAAGAAGCTTTATTTTGTGGATAATGTACTGAAAGGTTAAGTGTTTTTAACGCATAAAAAGGTTTGAGGATATGACGGAAATGATGTCTAAGGGGATCGAGTTAATGTTTGCGGGTATGGGCATTGTTTTTCTCTTTTTGGCTATGTTAGTGGTCGCTATAAATGTTATGTCATCATTGGTGCAACGTTTATTTCCAGATATGCCTACCTCGAGTTCATTGCCTGCTGTATCAAGTGGCATTGATAAAAATATTATTGCTGCGATTTCTGCTGCGTTACATCAACACAGACAAAAGCATAAACAAAATTAAAATTTTGGTTAAATGTCAGCGGCATTAGACCGGTATTATTTAGAAAATTCAATCGATCTATAAAATCAACGAGTTCGATATTACAAAGATCCCTGGAGACATATTTACAATGGCCAAAGAGAAAAAAAAGCCACTAGCTATCACTGAAGTAGTGTTGAGAGATGCTCATCAATCAATCTTAGCCACTCGCTTACGCATAGAAGATATGCTACCCATTTGTGAAAAACTTGATCAAATAGGTTATTGGTCAATTGAGTCATGGGGTGGCGCAACTTTTGATGCCTGTATTCGTTATTTAGGCGAAGATCCATGGGAAAGATTGCGGATTTTAAAAGCAGCGATGCCTAAAACGCCGCAACAAATGCTGCTTAGAGGTCAAAATATTCTCGGTTATCGTCATTATGCAGATGATGTTGTTGATAAATTTGTAGAACGTTGTGCTGTCAACGGGATGGATGTTTTTCGTATTTTTGATGCCATGAATGACATGCGTAATATTGAGCGCGCAGTTAAAGCCGTACTCAATACAGACGCTCATGCGCAAGGCACTATTTCATACACAACCAGTCCAGTCCATACGATGGATGCATGGGTAAATCTGGGTAAACAGATTGAAGATATGGGCGCGCATTCTATTTGTATCAAAGATATGGCTGGATTACTTAAGCCTTATGACGCCTTTGAATTAATTAGCCGATTAAAGAAGAGTACTAAAATTCCGGTTCATTTGCATTGCCATGCAACAACGGGTCTAAGCGTAGGTACTATTATTAAGGCAGCAGAGGCGGGAGTCGACAATGTTGATACCGCAATTTCATCGCTGAGTATGACTTATGGACATAGTGCTACTGAGACAATAGTGGCTAGTCTTGAAGGGACTGATCGCGCAACAGGTTTAGATTTAGTTAAGTTGGAAGAAATTGCGCATTATTTTAGAGGTATTCGAAAAAAGTATGCTCAATATGAAGGAAGTCTTAAAGGTGTCGATGGTCGCATTCTGATTTCGCAAGTGCCGGGTGGTATGTTGACTAATATGGAGAGTCAGCTTAAAGAGCAGGGTGCGTCTGATAAGTTTGATGAGGTCATGCTTGAAATTCCTCGTGTCCGACAAGATTTGGGATTTATTCCATTAGTAACACCAACGTCTCAAATCGTTGGCACACAAGCTGTTATGAATGTCATGACGGGTGAACGTTATAAAACAATTACTAAGGAAACGGCTGGCGTCTTGAAAGGTGAGTATGGAGCAACACCTGCGCCGGTAAATAAAGAGTTACAAGACAGAGTTTTAAACGGTTCGCAACCTATTACGTGTCGTCCTGCAGATTTAATAGCGCCAGAAATGGATAAGCTGATGGCTGAAGTAATAGAAAAAGCAAAAGCTGAGGGTGTAAAGCTCGCAAAAAATATTGAAGAGGATGCTTTAATTAATGGAATGTTTGCCCAAGTAGGCTGGAAGTTTCTGGTTAATCGTGGTAATCCCTCTGCTTTTGAAACAGGCCCAGATGACGCGATTGCCACGCTTAGCGATGAGAAAAAAGCGGTAACGAGTGTCGGTGTTGCAGAAACGTATACGGTCAATGTGGATGGAAGAAACTTCAATGTCACGGTTGGCCCAGTTGGTGCGGCATTACTTATACAGCCAGTTGTTGAACAAAGCCAAGTAGAACTTGTCAGCAATGGGTCTGTCGTTTACGCGCCTATGGCAGGAAATATACTAAAAATATTAGTGGATGTAGGTAGTGTCGTTGAGGAAGGCGAAGTAGTGGTAATTATGGAAGCCATGAAGATGGAAACAGAAGTACGGTCTAAATTTTCGGGTACCGTAACCGCTGTTAATATCAAGGAAGGCGGTGCAGTTGCTGGTGGTAATGCATTGATTTCTTTTTAGAAACGGAAATAATCAAGAGACATTTTATGGAAAATTTGGTTTCACTTTGGCAAAGCACTGGTTTATATAACTTCACCGGTGGACAAGCTTTTATGATGCTGGTTGGCTTTTTGTTATTGTTTCTAGCAATTAAAAAAGGCTTTGAGCCCTTGTTATTATTACCAATAGGCTTTGGCGCTATTCTTAGCAACATACCGGTTGCGGGTATTGCCGAAGAGGGTGGTATTTTATATTATCTTTATTTTGGTATTAAAACAGGGATTTTCCCCTTGCTCATTTTTATGGGTGTAGGAGCAATGACTGATTTTGGTCCCATGTTAGCCAATCCTAAAACATTGCTTTTAGGTGCAGCCGCACAATTTGGTATTTTTGCTTCTTTGTTAGGTGCACTGGCGCTTAATGCTGTGCCAGGTTTAGAGTTTAGTTTAAAAGATGCGGCGGCGATTGGTATTATCGGTGGTGCAGATGGACCTACTGCTATTTATGTCGCGTCAAAATTAGCGCCGGATTTGCTGGGTGCTATCGCAGTGGCAGCTTATTCCTATATGGCTTTGGTCCCTCTAATTCAACCACCTATCATGCGTGCATTAACGACGGAAGATGAGCGCAAAATTGAAATGCAGCAAATGCGTCCAGTTAGTAGGACTGAAAAAATTGTTTTTCCTTTGATGTTATTGCTATTGTCCATTTTGTTATTGCCTTCTGCGACGCCCTTGATCGGCATGTTTGCCTTGGGAAATTTAATGAATGCTTGTGGTGTTGTTGATCGCTTAAGTCAGACAGCACAAAATGAACTTATAAATATAGTTACCATTTTCTTGGGGTTGGCAGTCGGTTCAAAATTGAGTGCCCATGCTTTTTTGCAAATAGAAACATTAGGTATTCTGGCGCTAGGTGCTGTTGCTTTTGCTATTGGTACAGCCTCCGGTGTTATTATGGCAAAAATCATGAATAAATTTAGTGATACGCCCATTAATCCTTTGATTGGTGCGGCAGGAGTATCTGCGGTTCCGATGGCAGCAAGAGTTGCAAATAAATTAGGACTGGAAAGTAATCCTCATAATTTTCTATTAATGCATGCCATGGGGCCAAATGTGGCTGGTGTAATTGGCTCTGCTGTCGCCGCAGGTGTTTTGTTAAGCTTAGTTAAGTAAGGCTTATGAAGACTTGCCCTTAAGCCAAGTAAGGCAAGCACATGCTTGAGATCATTCAAATCCCCGTTTTAACCGATAATTATATTTATCTGCTTCATGATTCAGTTTCAGGAGATACGGCTGTTGTAGATCCTGCACTTGCGCAGCCTGTTTTAGACGTGTTGACTGAAAAAAGTTGGCAATTAACGACTATCTTAAATACGCATCATCATTGGGACCATGTCGGTGCTAATCTAGAATTAAAGCAAAAAACGGGTTGTAAAGTGATTGCTGGGCAATTGGATGCTGAGCGAATCCCAGGCCTTGATCAGGGCGTTTTTGAAGGTGATATTATCTCACTTGGCGAGCATGAGGCGACTGTTATTGAAACACCAGGCCATACTAGTGGGCATGTGGTTTATTATTTCGCTAAAGATGAAGCGTTGTTTTGTGGCGATACCTTATTTGCTATGGGCTGTGGCCGATTATTTGAGGGTACGGCAGAGCAAATGTGGTCGTCTTTGCAAAAGTTAAAGGTTTTACCCGCTTCAACACGTGTTTATTGCACACATGAATATACCCAAGCGAATGGTCGATTTGCGTTAAGCATTGAGCCAGATAATCTTCAGATACAGCAAAGAATGATTGAAGTAGTAGCGCTTAGATTGGCCAATAAACCTACCGTACCTTCCACCATTGGGGAGGAAAAAGCAACCAATCCATTTTTTAGGGAAGGCAGTAGTTGTTTACAAAAAAAATTGGGGCTGGAGAATCAAGCCCCGGTATCAGTTTTTACGGTGTTACGAAAACTCAAAGATTCTTTTTGATCATAGAGTAATGCTAATAGAATCACCCAAAAACTGTCCACGAAGAACAGTTTTCGTGGACAGTTTTTTAGCCCTTAGGGCGCATGTGTGGGAACAGTAATACATCCCGAATCGAAGGTGCGTCGGTAAACAACATCACTAATCGGTCTATGCCTATTCCTTCGCCTGCCGTGGGTGGCATGCCATGTTCTAAAGCGACGATGTAATCAGCATCAAAGTGCATAGCCTCATCATCCCCCGCTTCTTTTTCTTCTACTTGTTTTTGAAATCGTGCGGCTTGATCTTCTGCATCATTGAGCTCGGTAAAACCGTTGGCAATCTCTCGGCCACCCACAAAAAATTCAAAGCGATCGGTAACATGTGGATTGTCATCATTACGACGAGCTAATGGTGATACTTCAACGGGATAAGCAGTAATGAACGTAGGATTCATTAAACGGCTTTCAACTGTTTTTTCGAAGATCTCAATTTGTACTTTGCCTAATCCGTAGCCATCTTTAATAGGAATGTGCAGGTTTTTAGCAACTTGAACAGCCGCTTCTCTAGTTTCAAGATCAGCGATTGTTAATGCAGGATTAAAGTGTAAAATTGATTCAACAACCGTCATTCGGTCAAACGGTTTACCAAAATCATATTGCTCGCCTTGATAAGTCACTTCAGTTTGTCCAAGAACTTCCAGTGCGATCCCGCGTAACATCTCTTCTGTTAAATCCATCAAGTCGTGATATTCAGCATAGGCCTGATAGAACTCCAACATGGTGAATTCAGGGTTATGACGTGTTGATAAACCTTCATTTCTAAAATTACGGTTAATTTCGAAGACCCGTTCAAAGCCACCTACCACTAGACGTTTTAAATATAATTCTGGTGCAATCCGTAAAAACATCTCCATATCAAGGGCGTTATGAAAAGTAGAAAACGGACGAGCTGTTGCGCCTCCAGGAATTACTTGCATCATGGGTGTTTCAACTTCCAGAAATTGACGCTCAATCAGAAACTGACGAATATACGCAACGATCTTTGAACGGATTAAAAAAGTTGAACGTGATTGCTCGCTCATAATCAAATCCAGATAACGTTGTCTGTATTTAATTTCCTGATCGGCAATACCATGAAATTTTTCGGGCAGTGGGCGCAAGGCTTTGGTTAATAGGCGAATATCATCGACTTTAACACTAAGTTCTCCCGTCTGAGTCATAAACAATACGCCCTCAGCACCAACAATGTCACCAATATCCCATTTTTTAAACTGTTCGTTGTAGAAACCTTCGGGTAAGGTGTCACGAGTGACATAAAGTTGGATTTTGCCAGACATGTCTTGGATATGGGCAAAGCTCGCTTTGCCCATAACTCGACGGGTCATTATACGTCCAGCTAATTTGACTCGGACGGGTTCTGCTTCCAGTTGTTCTTTGGTTTTTTCGCCATATTCGGCTAAAAGTTCACCGGCAACGACATTACGGCGAAAATCGGTCGGAAAAGCAATGCCACCGCTTTCACGCAGTTCATTCAGTTTGCTGCGGCGTTGTTTGATTTGTTCTTGTTCGTCTTGTTGAATTTCTGACATGATTTTAATAAGTTAAATTTAAAATAACGTGGCTAATATTTCGTAAGTTCTTACAGGCTGATATTACAGGTGAATAATTTATTTATAAGCCACTTTTCAAACTGGCCTCAATAAACTGATCTAAATCACCATCTAGAACAGCTTGAGTATTGCCTGTTTCTACGCCGGTGCGTAAATCTTTAATACGCGATTGATCTAGCACATAAGAACGGATTTGGCTGCCCCAACCGATGTCTGATTTTGTATCTTCTAAGGCTTGAGCTGACTCGCTGCGCTTACGCATTTCCAGTTCATATAACTTAGCTTTTAATTGCTTCATCGCCGTCGCGCGATTTTTATGTTGTGACCGATCACTTTGACATTGTACGACGATACCGGTTGGGTTATGTGTCATACGGACAGCAGATTCTGTTTTGTTGATATGCTGACCACCCGCGCCACTTGCACGGTATACATCGACGCGGATATCGGCGGGATTAATGTCGATATCAATATCGTCATCTATTTCAGGTGAAACAAATACCGACGCAAAAGAAGTATGGCGACGATTGCCGGAATCGAACGGTGATTTTCTGACTAAACGATGGACACCTGTTTCTGTGCGTAACCAACCAAAAGCGTATTCACCTTCGAAACGTATTGTGGCACTTTTTATACCGGCGACATCGCCTTGGGATTCTTCGATAAGTTCGGTTTTAAAGCCCTTGCGCTCACCCCAGCGTAAAAACATTCTTTCTATAATCGACGCCCAATCTTGTGCTTCAGTTCCACCTGAACCCGACTGAATGTCCAAAAAGGCATTATTGGGGTCCATTTCACCTGAAAACATGCGTCTAAATTCAAGTGCAGCAACTCTTTTTTCTAAATACGCCAAATCATCAACAACGGTATCAACGGTTTCTTCATCGTCCTCGTCAATTGCCATTAGGAGTAATTCCTCGGCATCGGCTAATCCTTGCTCCAACTCATTGATAGTATTAACGATAACTTCAAGCTGACCACGTTCTTTGCCTAATGTTTGGGCCATTTCTGGATTGTCCCAGATTTTTGGATTTTCAAGCTCTAGTAAAACTTCGACCAAGCGTTCATTTTTAACATCAAAGTCAAAGATACCTCCTAAGGGCATCACCACGACTTTGTAAGTCAATTATTTTATTTTTAATCGGATTTATTTCTTGCATGGGGATAATTTTAACCAATGACAGTCGGTTTCAAGCGTTATTAAACTACGCTGACCGATGAAAGCTTTACTAAAAACTTGAATTATAAACTATATGACAATTGCGTTCATGCAGAACTTGTGTAAAGGCGGTATTTAAGTTGAAATTACTAGGATATCCAATAGTAATAAAAAATCACTTAATAAATGATCGCTATATTGCTTTGCATTTAATATAAAATACACCTATAAATTTCGATACAGGCTTACATTTATTAGTGTCTGGAATAATACTGTCATGAGTGCTTAAGAAATAGATTTATTAAATAGGGTCCTGCAATGAAAGTAATCGCGTTGTACAGTATTAAAGGCGGCGTTGGAAAAACCTCTAGCGCCGTTAATTTAGCTTTTAATTCGGCTAAGTCTGGTTACCGTACCTTGGTTTGGGATTTGGATCCACAGGGTGCTAGCAGTTATTACTTTCGCATTAAGTCTAAGGTTAAAGGTGGGAGTAAAGAGTTGATTGCCGGTAAGCGGGATTTGGATGGCTTGATAAAAGGGACGGACTTCGAAAATCTTGATTTGTTGCCTGCTGACTTTTCTTTTAGGAATCTTGATTTAATATTGGATACTAAGAAAAAACCAACGCAACAAATTAAGAAGTTAATTAAGCCGTTAGCGGAAGACTACGATTTTATTTTTCTAGATTGTCCGCCAAATATTTCATTGCTTTCTGAAGCGGTATTTGAGGCGGCTGATATTTTATTATCGCCTATTATTCCGACCACTTTATCCTTAAGAACACTAGAGCAACTAACTGACTTTATTGAAGATAATCAGTTGCATAACTTAGCGCTTATTCCCTTCTTTTCGATGGCTGACCGCCGTAAAAAAATGCACAAAGACATTATGGATAGCTTGGTTAAGCGTTACCCTAAAATTCTAAATACCGCTGTTCCTTATGCTAGTGATATTGAGCGCATGGGGTTGGAACGCATGCCATTGGGAGGCTTTATGAATAAGAGTCGCTCAATGGATGCTTATGAAGAACTGTGGAATGAACTAGTCATTCGTTCTGGCGAATAAGTAGAGATTTTATGGTTCATGATAAAAATGAATAAGGCGACAGAGAAAGATTTAACTTAAATTATTATGATCTCAATTATTCAACGGGTAAGTACCGCTAAAGTGACCGTCAATCACCAAGACATAGGTCATATTAATACAGGCATTGTGGCGTTGGTTGCCGTTGAAAAAGAGGATACGGAGAAAGAGGCTGAGCGTTTATTAGAGCGTATTCTCAATTATCGGATTTTTGCTGACAAAGACGATCGCATGAATTTGAGTTTGAGAGATATTGAAGGTGATTTATTAATTATTCCACAGTTCACCTTGGCGGCAGATACTCAGAAGGGAAATCGTCCTAGTTTTATTTCAGCGGCATCGCCAGAAAAAGGCCGGCAATTATTTTGTTATTTACAAAACTTGGCAGTAACAATTTATGACAGGGTTCAATTTGGTCAGTTTGGTGCTGATATGCAGGTGTCCCTTATTAATAATGGCCCGGTTACTTTTACTCTTCGCACCTCAGGAATTCGTCATTAAGTGAGATTTAAAAGCGCCTATTAATCAAAGACTCGTTTAGTAATAAAGGAAAGCGTCAATCTAAAGAATGATGGCTTTTCTGATAGTGTTTGGCTTGGGGTTCTCGGTTACAATAATGAAAAATTTTAGTCACATTTTTAGAGAATGTTATGTATAAACCGGTTACACCTTTGCTTGCGGCTGATATTATTATAGAGTTGATAGATTTTCCTGGTCGTCCTATTGTCTTAATCGAGCGTGCTAACCCACCTTACGGTTGGGCTATACCGGGTGGGTTTGTTGATGTTGGTGAGATTATTGAGAGGGCTGCTGTCCGTGAGGCGCAAGAAGAAGTTAGTCTAAAAGTAGAGCTGAAAGCGTTATTGGGTATTTATTCCGATCCTGTTCGTGATTCTCGTGGGCATACGGTAACCGCTGTTTATGTGGCTGAAGCTAAAGGTATCCCCATTGCGGCTGATGATGCAAAAAACTGCCAGATGTTTCGTTTAGACGAGTTGCCTGTATTATTGGCTTTTGATCATGCTCAAGTACTGGCTGACTATAAGGTATATCGAGAAACGGGGCAGGTAGCGACTCTAATCGTCTAGTCTTACGGCTTGTTTAAAGGTAAAGGACATTGTTTGAGCGTAAAGTAGAGTGACTAACCTTAGTTCTATTTTTTTCGCTAATAATATTGAAAAATCAAATAAAGTATGCCAACTTATTGGTTTTATTATATAAAATTTAAAATTTTTAACAGTTACATGAGTCCGATAGGATGCCTTTACTGTTAAAATAGCTTGTCAATTAGGTGATAAGCTAAATCTTAAAACGATTGCAGATTAATTTAAAAGAATACCTAATCACAAACTCAAGATTTTATCGCTATAACATAATTATTTATTAAATGAATATTTCAGATGTAAAGGAGCAGTCCGTTTTGACAAATGTGCAGGATATTACCAGTCCGATGACCCTATCGGAAAAGCGCGCAACGTGGTCATTAGCTAGTATTTATGCGCTTCGCATGTTGGGGTTGTTTTTAATTTTACCTGTATTGTCATTATTTGCAGAACAACTAGAAGGGTCAACGCCTTCACTCATTGGAATGGCTATTGGTATTTATGGCATTAGCCAAGCAATTTTACAGATTCCTTTTGGCTTAATGTCAGATCGATTTGGTAGAAAAAAAATTATTATTATTGGTTTGCTGCTTTTTTTAATTGGAAGTGTGGTCGCGGCCTTATCAACAAGTATTTACGGTGTTTTATTAGGGCGTGCGATACAAGGGTCTGGGGCAATAGCCGCCCCTATTATGGCTTTAGTGGCTGATTTGACGCAGGAAGTTCATCGCACTAAAGCAATGGCATTAATCGGACTTAGCATTGGAGTGTCTTTTGGTGTCGCAATAACAGCCGGTCCGGTGATAGCTGGATTTATTGGTGTTCATGGCATATTTTGGTTAATTGCGGGCTTGTCGTTAATCGCTATTTGGGTGGTTCAATATCAGGTGCCTAACCCACAGCAATCTAAAGTCCATAGGGACGCAGAGCTTGTTCCAAGTCAGTTTTTTAATATTCTAAAAAATAAAGAATTACTGCGACTGGACTATGGCATTTTTATTTTACACGCCATCTTAATGGCTAGTTTTGTAGTTGTCCCTTTATTAATGCGTGATGCAGGCTTATTACCTGCGGATCACTGGAAGGTTTATTTGCCCGTGTTTATGCTCTCGATGGTGGCAATTATTCCTTTTGTGATTTTGGCTGAAAAAAAACGCAAAATGAAATCCGTTTTTATTGCTGCAATTGCTACCTTGGTAATCGCTGATCTGGGCTTAATGCAGTTCAGCTCAACTTTACCGGGAATAATAGGTTTTCTTTGGTTGTTTTTTACGGGGTTTAATTTGCTTGAGGCAACGCTTCCTTCCCTGATTTCTAAAACTGCGCCGGGTGATTTAAGAGGTACGGCGATGGGTATTTATTCAACTAGTCAATTTTTGGGCGCAGGAATTGGTGGTGGGGTTGGAGGTTGGTGTTATGGTGCCTATGGCGCCTCAGGTGTGTTTTTATTTTGTGCAGGTGCAACAACGACGTGGTTAATACTTTCAATGAGTATGAGGCCGCCAAGGTATTGGGCAAATTTACTTATTTCAATGGAAAAGATTACTGAGGAGAGGGCAAACGATTTTGTTGTTGAAACGTTAAAAATAAAGGGAGTAGAAGAGATAACGTTGCGTTATGATGAAAAAGTGGCTTATCTTAAAGTGGATAATCAGCAGTTGAATAGGGATGAGTTACAAAGTGTCATTACGGAGTATGTGAACACATAATCAAATTAATAGTTGCCCAAGGGCAAAGGCACCTAAATAAGTGGCTGTAAAATAAAAAACGGATAAAGCTAAGCTTGCGGCAGAATTGATGGCAAGCGTTTTTCTGAAAATATAAGAGATCACCGTAAACTCCCATACAAATAGTAAAGTCAAACAATAATAACTTAAGATATCCTCATTAACAGTTAGCCATATTAAAACAGGAACAACAAAAAGGGATATTATATTGGCACAGACTAAAATGGCGGTTGTTACTTGTATATAGGCGTATAAACTTTTATTTAAACGCAGTATGAAGGCTATGAATACAAGGGTTAATAGTGTTTGTATAGTTACTTCGGTAAATGATTCAAAAGGATCATCAGTCATATTCGTTTGCATGAAATATTCAACAATAAAATAGAACAACAGGTTTTTTTTGAAAAAACTGATGGATCTTGTTAGCTTGAGCGGGTTGTTTTTAAACCAGCACAAAGGCAAATATTGTTTTAGAATTTCAATAGATAACATATAGATCAGTTAAGTTAGTAACGACTAATTGATTACTCTTTAAATTTTGATAAGTCCAGATAGTTAGAGAGATTATCCTTTATTAAGGATGTTTCAATTTTGTCATTATAAGAGCTAAAGTTATCATTTAAAGACTGGACCAGATCTTTGGTTTTTTCAGTTAATTGATTTAGTCGTGCTTTAAGTTTTTTATTCCAAGCAACGGGCTCTGTAAAGGGCAATAGCATGCGTAAAAAAGTCATATTTTTCTCAAAAAGGTTGGCTAAGTTTTCCATTAAGAGTAACTCTTGCTGCCGATCATTAAGTTTGTTAATAATTAGTTTTGCGTGCAATTTGCTGATAAGTAAATGCGTGGGGATCATAAATCCTATTAAAACAGCGATTAATAGTGGCCCAATAATAGGGTCGAATAGAAAATCTAAAATCCCCATTTGTATTTCTGCTAAAACAGCTAAGGATGCAATAAAGCCAAGAACAATCAAACTGGTCATGTTGACGCGTTCTTTCCAGAGAGTAAGGGCTTTTTTTACTTCGGGTATGATGATATGTTCAATATCTTTTATGTTTTTTTCGAGAGAGTCTAAAATTCGATAGGATCTGTCATAAGCAACATTAGCCATGCGTTGATCTATTTCTGAAAAATCGATTTTATTTTGAGGATTAATAGTGTTTAACTGGTTAGGCAGAATAATAAACTGCCCCGTATTTAAACCCATTTCAGATAGCTTTCTTTGCCAAGTGCTAATTATTTCATTGGCTTTAGCTGGATTCAGTGAGGCGATGGGTTCATCAATCAGATAGATAAATTTATTAGAATCTTGGTAGGCTTTAATATGTTGAATCAACTCATCGAGTATTGGGGATGTTGATTCAAATAGATCGGTAAAAACTAGGGTTAAGTCTGAATTTTCAATTAGATGTTTTGTTAACATTGAGTTGACAGGTGTCGTTTCCACCGCACTCATATTAGGCGAATCAATAAATAATTTGCCTTTAAGACGATCGCTATTGATGGCTTTTAATTCTAGATAAGAATTAATACGGCTACCTTCGCCGCTCTGTAATTGCTCAATCTTTTTACTGATTTGATAAAAGGGATAGCGAGGATCAACATCTAGAGCAGTCCCAGGCAGTGTTGCCGAACTGGGTTGGCTGTTTTGTAATAAAACGGTAAATTTGTGATTTGAAGACTGAATGCCTGAAGATGCTTGCTGGGCCCCCAGATAACTGTTAATGAACTTAGCTTTGGCGGTAGTATTTCCTCCAATTAAGCTGATTATTGGCCACCATGAGTTTTTTGTGGCCGTTGTCTCATCCATTCCAATGAGACCAAGATTAAATTCAATTTCATCAAGCTCATGAAATATTTTTACGGATCTTAATAATGCAGGGTCGTCATTAGCGAAGTTGTTTTCAATGTTAATCAGGTATTTGCTAGCTGTCTTTTCAGTCATCAGTTTGACCCCACGAGTACTAAGTTTTGGAATATAAAGGAGTTGGAGTATACACCTATCATTGCCTCGATAACAGAGAAAGCAGGGTTAAAAGTAAAGCGGCTTTGTTGAAAGATAACAGAGGGATTTTAAAGGTTTTTTGTTTTTTTATACTTGGGATCAATGGATTTATAGTATATTGATAATTTACTAATTAAGCCCTACGCAAGAGAAAAATTATAAATGGAGTGCAGATTGGTTAAATATTTAGGCTTGATAATGATAGGCTCTCTTCTGCTTTTGTCAGGGTGCTCAACACCTTTGATGGGAAGTTATGGGGCAAATGGACAAAACATGGAAGAATTTACAAAGTATGTGGAAAGTGTCTTTAGATTGCAAAATAGTATGACTAGCGCCATCATGGAATTGCAAGAAAGTGATGAGCTTAATAATCAAGAGGCGGTGTTAAAAGCTGAACAGTTTATGCAGGAAACATGCGCTCCGCTTAATGAATACGTGTCCCGTGAAAGTGAAGGTTTAAGTACGGGGATTTTATTAAGTAATCGCGTTGAAAAGTCAGCGGTTGATTGTGAAAAGGCCTCACTTAAGGTTAAGTCTTTATTGAAGCGTTAATATAGTTAGAGGCTTTTTTTAAAAAAAAGCCTCTTTTGGTCAACATAAGGTTTGAGTGGAGCGCTAATTGTGTTGATGTGTCTCAATATTTACAACTTGAGGCGAATTATTTATTAAAGAATGGGTTCTCCTCGTGCTAATTTGGGTAAATTCCCTTCTAAGCCCATGGCATTGCGCATGACTTTATTTTTTGCTGGTAAAATCCGCTCAGCTAAGCCTAAGCCCAGATTACGTATGAATTTAATCGGTAACACTTCATTGCTAAATACTTGGTAAAAAACATCCATGACGGTCATCATTCTTAAGTTTTCATTCCTACGCATTTTTTCATAACGTCTTAAAACATTTAAGTCGCTAAGTTCAAGACCTTTTTTTGACGCCTCAATTAAGACTTCTCCTAATGCTGCTGCATCTAGCAAACCAATATTAACGCCTTGGCCTGCGAGAGGGTTGATCATATGAGCTGCATCACCGACTAGAACAACACCTGGTTTAACGTAGTTTTGAGCATGTTGCCGTTTTAGAGGGAAGCTTGCAACGCCGAGAACTTTGTTGATTTCACCTAGGCAATCTGGGAATGCGGCAATGAGTTCTTCTTTTAAGGTTTCGTGTGATAAGTTTTTTAATCGATTAACTTCATCTGGAGAGTTATACCAGACAATAGAGCCATAATTGCCCGTCAAGGGAAGGAATGCCTGAGGACCGCTGGCTAGAAAACGTTGCCATGTTATGTCTTGCTGCTCGTAGGCCGTTTCAACATAAATGACTAGGGCGTGTTGTTTGTAATCCCAACTGGTCACGCCCAGACCTACTGCTTGTCTCACCCTAGACTGACCACCATCAGCTGCAACGAGTACTTTAGCGGATAATAATTGCCCATTTTCTAGTTCAATTTCACTGGGCTGACCGGTCATGTAGTTTATTTTTTTGATGCCGACGGGGCAAATTAAAGTAATATTTTCAAAATCCTGTAAGCGTTCTAAAAGTGCTAATTGAGTTATTCTGTTTTCAACGATATAGCCTAAAGCAGAATGGCCTATATCATCACTGCAAAACTCAGTATCACCTGCCGTTTCCCAAACACGCATTCTCCGAAATGGACAGAATCGTCGACGGGTAACACCTTCCCAAGCACCTATTGTTTCGAGAATGTTTTTGGAGGCAATACTTAGCGCTGAAACGCGTAGGTCATGGGGTTGATCTATAGTAAAAGCGGGTGGAGGTGAGTTTTCAATAACCGCTACTTTTAAAGAACTACCGCCCAGACTACAAGCAACTGCGGCTCCAACCATGCCGCCGCCTACAATTACAACATCATAAATTTCTTTCATATTTAACCAATCATGTATTTAAGCCTCTAACTTGGAAAGAAAGATACCATATTTATATAAGGATTAAGAAAAATACGTTAGGCAACATGGCTAATTGATATCTTAGGGTGGTCAAAGTTTCAGGCAGTTATGGGGTGTTTACTGGATTTTAAAATATTGCTTATAGAATGCTTGCGATTGTTTAGTAAGTGTTGTAAAACAATGCTCAACAGGTTTGCTTGTGTTGTTGAAAGGTCATTTTTTACCTGAGTTCGCTTTGTTAAGGCTTCAATGCTGGCGCAGGCTGAGGGTGTTAAAGGAATAATAGGCATCCTTTTGTAATATTCTTTTTAGAGGACATCATGAATCAAAATACGCTACCCATTAGACAAGGTTTATATGATCCACGCCATGAACATGATGCGTGCGGAGTCGGTTTTATCGTTCATATCAAAGGTTGCAAAAGTCATTCAATAGTAAAGCAGGGCTTAGAGTTACTCAGGAATTTAACGCATCGTGGAGCGGTGGGTGCTGATCCTTTTGCGGGTGATGGTGCAGGCATTTTGATACAGATCCCCGATGTATTTTTACGTGCACAATGTAAGTTACAAGATTTAATCCTGCCCAAAGAGGGGGAATATGCAGTCGGTATGGTTTTTTTACCTAGGGAACTAGCGAGTCGAGTTAGTTGCGAGGCAGTGATTGCCAACGTTATTACACAAGAAAAAGCGGTGTTATTGGGTTGGCGTGATGTTCCTGTAGATAACCAAGAACTGGGTGAGTCGGCAAAAGGGGTTGAACCCTTTATAAGGCAGGTTTTTATAGGTCGAGGTGCAGATTGTTTTGATCAAGATGCTTTTGAACGTAAGTTGTTTGTAATTCGGAAGCAAGTTGAAAACGCCATTCGTGATGCAAACTTAAAAGAGGGTAATGACTTTTATATTGCCTCCTTATCGACTCGAACGATAGTCTACAAAGGGATGTTGCTAGCGAACCAAGTTGGTCCATTTTACCCTGACCTTAACGATGAGCTTATGGATAGCGCATTGGCATTGGTCCATCAGCGTTTTTCCACTAATACTTTTCCGACTTGGGATAGGGCTCATCCTTTTCGTATGATTGCGCATAATGGTGAAATCAACACCTTGCGAGGAAATTTGAATGGTATGGCTGCCCGTCGGCATTCAATCGCATCGAAAGTATTGGGTGACGATGTTCATAAGCTTTGGCCATTAATTGCTGAAGGACAATCTGATTCAGCCTGTTTTGATAATGCTCTTGAATTATTAGTGGCGGGTGGATATTCATTGGCTCATGCCATGATGCTACTGATACCTGAAGCCTGGACCGGCAATGTTTTGATGGATGAAAAATTGCGGGCATTTTATGAATATAATGCAGCCCTCATGGAGCCTTGGGATGGTCCGGCAGCTATTGCTTTTACGGATGGACGTCAAATTGGGGCTACATTAGATAGAAACGGATTGCGTCCAGCGAGATATCTGGTTACGGATGATGATTTTGTGATTATGGCTTCAGAAATGGGCGTGTTGGAGGTGCCTGAGCATAAAATCATTAAAAAGTGGCGCTTGCAGCCCGGGAAAATGCTAATGATTGATACGGTACAAGGACGTATTATTGATGACTCAGAATTGAAGGCAGAATTGTCAACGCATTCACCTTATTCAGAATGGCTGGATAAAACCCGTATCTTGGTTTCCAAGTTACCCGCTGAAATTTCAGCCATGGCACCTGATGCAGCAACGCTTTTGGATAGGCAACAAGCGTTTGGATATACCCGTGAAGATATAGAATTCATCTTAAAACCAATGGCGCAAACGGGGCAAGAAGCTATAGGTTCAATGGGTATTGATACCGCTTTAGCTGTTTTGTCACAACGCCCTCGGCTGTTGTATGATTATTTTAAGCAAGGTTTTGCCCAGGTGACTAATCCCGCTATCGACCCGATTCGTGAAGAATTGGTTATGTCTTTGGTTTCATTGATAGGTCCTCGTCCTAATCTATTAGGGTTGGATGAGGGTGGAACGCACATGCGATTAGAAGTGGAACAGCCGGTTTTAACTAATCAGGATCTTGAGAAAATTCGTCGCATTGAAGCCCGTTCCGGTGGTGCGTTCAAGACTAAAACATTTACCCTTTGTTACCCTTCTGATTTGGGTGTCACGGGGATGGAGGGCGCTCTTGATAAGCTATGTTTTGCGGTTAAAAAAGCGGTTGAAGAAGGACATAATATCCTTGTTCTTTCGGATCGTGATTTGAGTGCGTCTCATGTCGCAATTCCAGCACTTTTAGCAACGTCGGCGGTTCACCATTATCTTACCGAAGAGGGATTGCGTACCAAAGTCGGCTTGGTTATTGAAACGGGTGAGGCCAGAGAAGTTCATCATTTTGCATTATTGGCTGCTTATGGTGCGGAAGCGGTAAATCCTTATTTGGCGTTTGATACGCTTTCTGTCCTTTGCAAAGAGATGCCTGAACTCACAGAATATGAAGCGCATAAGCGGTATGTTAAAGCGGTTTCTAAAGGTCTATTGAAGGTGATGTCTAAAATGGGCATTTCAACGTATCAGTCTTATTGTGGTGCGCAAATTTTTAATGCTATCGGTTTATCTGAAGTCTTTTTAGATCGCTATTTCACGGGAACAACCAGTACGATTGAAGGGGCTGGTTTGCCAGAAATAAGCGAAGAAACTTTACGCCGCCACAGGCTGGCTTATGGTAATGCGCCTTTATATAAGCATGCGTTGGATATTGGTGGGGAATACGCTTTTCGGATACGAGGTGAAGCCCATACATGGACGCCTGCAACTATTACTACGCTGCAACAGGCTACACGCACCAATAGCGCAGAAGGGTATGCCGATTTTTGTCGTTTAATTGATGAGCAAAACGAAGCGTTACTAACATTGCGTGGCTTAATGATGTTTAAAGAAGACGCCACTCCCGTTCCGTTGGAAGAGGTCGAGTCGGTTACTGACATTCTTAAGCGTTTTGCAACCGGCGCGATGTCTTTTGGTTCAATTTCATACGAAGCACATACGACGTTGGCAATCGCCATGAATCGTATCGGTGGAAAATCAAATACTGGGGAAGGTGGAGAACTGCCGGAGCGCTTTAAGCCCTTGCCGAATGGGGATTCTATGCGCTCTGCGATTAAGCAAGTCGCCTCTGGTCGATTTGGTGTGACGACGGAATATTTGGTTAATGCGGATGATATTCAAATTAAAATCAGTCAAGGTGCTAAGCCGGGTGAAGGTGGACAATTACCAGGTCATAAAGTCGACGCGGTTATTGCTAAAGTCCGTCATGCGACACAAGGTGTGGGTTTAATCTCGCCACCCCCCCATCATGATATTTATTCGATTGAAGATTTAGCGCAACTTATTCATGATTTAAAAAATGTTAATCCTCAAGCACGCATTAGCGTTAAATTGGTGTCTGAAGTGGGCGTGGGCACAGTAGCGGCAGGGGTTTCTAAAGCTCATGCTGATCATGTTACGATTGCGGGCTATGATGGAGGCACAGGTGCAAGTCCCATGAGTTCGATTAAACACGCCGGCTTACCTTGGGAAATTGGCTTGGCTGAAACGCATCAAACCTTGGTGCTTAATAAGTTACGGGGACGTATTGCTGTTCAAGTAGATGGCGGTTTGCGTACTGGACGTGATGTTATTATTGGCGCGTTGTTAGGGGCAGACGAATTTGGCTTTGCAACAGCGCCTTTGATTGTATCGGGTTGTTTGATGATGCGAAAATGCCATTTAAATACGTGTCCGGTCGGTGTGGCTACACAAGATCCTGAGCTCCGTAAGCGTTTTACCGGGCAGCCTGATCATGTTGTTAATTACTTTTTCATGGTCGCCGAAGATGTCCGTCAATGGATGGCAAAGTTGGGCTTTCGTCGTTTTGACGACATGATTGGGCGCTCAGATAAGCTGGATGTCCGCCGTGCAGTTTCACATTGGAAAACAGAAGGGCTAGATTTTAGCCGTATTTTTTACAAGCCAGATGTCGGGAGTGATACGGCTGTTTTTCATTGTGAGCATCAAGATCATGGCTTGGAGCAGGCGTTGGATCATAGCTTGATTGCGCAAGCTCAGCCAGCCTTGGAAAATGGCCGAGCGGTGGTAATCAATACGCCAATTAAAAATGTTAATCGTACTTTTGGTGCGATGTTATCGGGTGAAGTTGCCAAGCGTTATGGGCATAAAGGTTTACCTGAAGATACGATCGCTATTCATGTAAAAGGAACTGCTGGGCAGAGTTTCGGTGCCTTTCTAGCGCAGGGAATTAGTATTGCGCTTGAAGGTGAAGGTAATGATTATGTGGGCAAGGGTATGAGTGGTGGACGTATTGCTATTTATCCCCCTAAGGAGTGTCCTATTAATCCAGAGGACAATATTATTGTTGGTAATACTGTGCTTTATGGAGCGATTAGCGGTGAATGTTATTTTAATGGTGTAGCGGGTGAACGTTTTGCGGTGCGCAACTCTGGCGCCATTGCCGTTGTAGAAGGTGTGGGCGATCATGGTTGTGAATATATGACAGGGGGTGTTGTGGTCGTGCTCGGAAAAACGGGACGAAATTTTGCCGCAGGCATGTCCGGTGGCGTAGCCTACGTTTTGGATAAAGAAGGCAACTTTGATCAGTTATGTAACTTATCTATGGTTGAATTAGAGCCCATTCCAGAAGAAGACGAATCCTTAGAAAATCTTGCGCATCAGGGTGGTGATCTAGAAATGCATGGTCGAGTCCATATTATGTCTGATATGACACGTCATGACGCTCGGCGTTTGAAGCATTTAATTCAAAATCATCTGCATTATACGGGTAGCCCAAAAGCGAGGTATATTTTAGAGAATTGGCATGATTATTTACCACGATTTATTAAAGTGATGCCCGTTGACTATCGAGCAGCACTTAAACAAATTCAGGAAGAACAAGCTACTGCGTCCTGCTAACGCCTCTTGCTTTTGTTCTGTAGGTGAAGTAATCGTAACTGTGTAATCGTTTTTAGAAGGTATCAAACATGGGCAAACCAACCGGATTTATGGAGCTATCAAGGACTGAGCGACGCTATGAAGCAGCCAGTGAGCGTATTCAGCATTATAGAGAATTTATAATTGCGCCCAGTGATGCAGAAATGGCACAACAAGGCTCAAGATGTATGGACTGCGGGATTCCTTTTTGTCATCAGGGCTGTCCGGTAAACAACATTATTCCAGAATGGAATGAGGGTGTTTATCGAGGGGATTGGCAAGAGGCATTGGCTGTTTTACATAGTACTAACAATTTTCCTGAGTTTACGGGCAGCATTTGTCCTGCACCCTGTGAGGCCGCTTGTACGCTTAATTTAACGGATCAACCTGTGACCATTAAGTCGATAGAACGAGCGATTGTTGATAAAGGTTGGGAAATGGGTTGGGTAAAACCGATGATTCCCGCACAAAGAACGGGGAAGCGAGTTGCAGTAATAGGTTCGGGACCTGCGGGTATGGCTTGTGCGCAACAACTGGCGCGTGCAGGACATGAGGTTTTTGTCTACGAGAAGAATGATCGTATCGGCGGATTATTGCGTTACGGTATTCCAGATTTTAAGATGGAAAAAACGCATATTGATCGACGTATTGCGCAGATGCAAGCCGAAGGGGTTCGATTTAGACCTAACAGTCATATCGGTAAAGATGTTTCTGTGCAAAAAATACTCACTGAGTATGATGCGGTCGTATTGGCTATTGGTTCTGAAAAGCCACGTGATTTAGAGGTTGTCGGTCGCAATGATTATCAGGGTATTCATTTTGCAATGGATTTTTTGCGTCAGCAAAACAAGCGTGTAGCGGGTGATACCATTGCAGATGATAGTGCTATTTCTGCTAAAGGTAAGCATGTTGTCGTTATTGGGGGCGGGGATACGGGGTCTGATTGCATTGGCACATCAATAAGGCAAGGCGCGATTTCGGTGGTTCAGCTTGAGATTCTGCCACAACCACCCGAAAAAGAAAATAAGTCACTCACCTGGCCAAACTGGCCTAATAAGCTCCGCACGACTAGTTCGCATGATGAAGGTATAAAGCATCGTTATTGGAGTGCTAATACTCAAAGTATAACGGGGAAGGATGGCGTTATAACGCATTTAAATGCGACCGAAGTGGAGTGGAAGCAGGAGAATGGTCAATGGAAGATGAGTGAAAAACTAGATAGTAATTTTACCTTAGAAGCTGATTTGGTTTTGTTGGCCATGGGCTTCGTTCATCCTATGCATGAAGGCTTATTGCAACAACTTGGTGTTGAACTGGATGGGCGAGGTCAAATTAAAGCCAATGAAAAAAATTACAGCACGTCTGTTGATAAAGTCTTTGCTGCGGGTGATGGCAGGCGAGGACAATCGTTGGTGGTTTGGGCAATACGCGAGGGTCGGCAAGCGGCTAGAGCGGTTGATGAGTATTTAATGGGATCGTCAGAGCTGCCTAGGTGATAGTGTTTAGATCATTTGAGTAAAGCTAAGTACTATTTAAGCTAGCTCGATCATTATAAGAAAAAGTAGGTCGTCAAAAATCTGGATTAAAAGGCCTCTAACCCTTTCTGACTTAGTATTAGTAGGGGTTTGAGGCTATAAGATGTTTTCCATTCGATTCGCAGATGGAAGCTAAACGTGGGTAATCCAATCAAAGAAAGCATAGATAACGTCTGTTATCCATTATCTAAAGAGAACAAATTCCCGCCCTTAAATGACAAGATTAATCGATCATGCTAACATTGGTCGGTTTATTAAGTGATTTTTAATTTATATCATCAAAGTTTAATACGTTAATCGGATATATATAATTTAGATGATCTTTGGTATCACTAACGCTAAACGCTACACATAACGAGTAAATGAGATTACGGGCTGGATAATGAATAAAAATTCCCGATTAGGTAATAAAAACGCTATGCTTTACAACGCTGATTTATCGCAGGACAGCTGCGGAGTGGGTTTTATCACTCACAAAGAAAGTAAACAAACTCACGATTTGCTGGTTAAATCCCATGAAGCTTTGTGCACTATTCCCCATCGTGGTGGAATGAGTGCCGAAGGAATAGGCGATGGTGCAGGCGTTAATATAGATTTATCACTTAATTTTTTTCGTAAAATTACGGGTAATAATAATCTCGAACTCGGTCAGTTTGGCGTTGCTAATTTCTTTTTCCCTGAAGATCACGATCATTACGACTCGGCAGCTAATGAGCTGATTGAACGCCACTTTAAAGATTTTGATTTGCCGGTTATTTTGTGGCGCACTATTCCTGTTGACTTGGATGTTATCAATGAAGCGTCAGTCAAAGCTCAGTTACCTATCAAACAGTGCGTATTTGGGCGTCCAGATAGTTTAAAAAATGCAACACATAAGGTTTTTGAGAAGCACATTCAAGCCGCTTTACTGGATATAGAAGTTGAAGGCTTTAGTCGTGCTGAATTGACAGGATTTTATCCTTTATCGATGAGTTCACGAACTCAGGTTTATAAAGGACGTTTAAATTCATTTGAAGTCATACCTTATTTTAAAGACTTGTACGATACCGACCACGAAATAAGCACCTTATTTTTCCATACTCGATTTTCGACTAACACAGCACCTGCCACCATGATGGCACAGCCGTTTCGTTATATGGCGCATAACGGTGAATTAAATACTGACAAGAAAAATCGCTTAAGTGAAAGTGCAATTGCTAGGCAACATAATAAGCATCTTATTTTTCCTCGTGGGCAATCGGATTCGGGTCGTTTGGATCAAACGTTGACACGTCGCATCAATGAAGATGATATGGATATTGTTACCGCTGTTTTAGCAATGATGCCACCAGCGTGGGAAAATGACACGACTTTGTCACCCGCGGTGCGTGCGATGTTGGAATATTTTAGCCTATACGAAGAAAAAAATGACGGCCCCGCCGCATTAATTTTTAATGATGGTATTCGTGTTGGTGCGCGCTTGGATCGTTTAGGTTTGCGACCTTTGCGATCAGTAGAAACCCATGAATATTTGGCCGTCATGTCAGAAGCGGGTCAAATTGATTTTCCGCCAAAAGATATTTTGAGACGCGGTCGAATTGAAGCAGGAGGAATGCTGTACTTCGATCATAGTACTGGAGAAGCATACAATAATCATCAAGTCATGGATCGCTTGGCTAGTGAGCAGGATTATCAAGCTTTATTAGCGCAACGATGCATTCACCTTTCTGAGTTACCTGTTGTTGAGCTAGCTGAGATTAGCACCGAACATCCTTTGACGGTTGATCAGCAACATACGGCCTATTCGCTTAATCAGGAAAGCTTTAAGTTTTTGCTGGATCCCATGTTGGCAACTGGCATGGAAAAAGTATCAGCGATGGGTTATGGATTGGCTCCTAATGCGTTGTCCAGTGCTGAAGGGGGAATGTCACGTTATTTTAGCCAGCGTTTTGCGCAAGTAACCAACCCACCGTTGGATTCAATTCGAGAAAGTGACGGAATGACTTTGCGCGTGGCCTTAGGCGCAAAGCCTACATTCTCTGATGAGCTAAGTAAGCAATTAGTCATTGATACGCCTATTTTGCAACGGACTCAATTAGAGCAAATCCGTAGACAAGTCACCGTGAGTTCGATGACGTTAGCTATGGTTTATCAACCTGATCTTAACGATGTACAGCGCAATGAAGATATTTTGGAAGCGGCTTTATTAAATGTATGCGAGCAGGTCGAACAAGCAGCTAGAAAAAATATAGGCATTATCATTTTAAGTGATATTAATATTAGCCAAACCTATGCGGCAATTCCGGCTTTATTAATGGTTGCGGCCGCTAATCAGCATTTAGTTAAACAAGGTTTACGCTTTAATTCATCTTTAATCGCTGAGACGGGACAAGCAGCAAGCCCACATGATATCGCCACTCTATTAGGGTTTGGCGCGTCAGCGATTTGCCCTATTAGTGTTCACAACCGTGTTAGCACGCATTATCCAATAGCAGAACAAGAAAAAGTGCTTTATAAGTTTCAAAAAGGCACAGAAAAGTCACTCATGAAGACGATGGGTAAGTTTGGTCTGTGTACGGTAGAAAGTTATATTGGTGGTGAATTTTTTGAGTCTAATTATCTGGATACTGATGAGCCGCGATTAAACGCTTATTTCCCTAATATTCATGCTTCAGTAGGGGGTGTAAGGTATGCAGACATCGCTGCTAGCGTCACTGAATGGCATCAAAAAGCCTTAGCGGTTCGTGAAGAAAAAGATATTCCGTTCTTGGGCTTATTTAAAGAACGTCAGGATGGCGCAGGTCACTCTTATGGTAATACTGCGGTAAGAGAATATATAAATATGACCGATGAGGCTATTTTATATATACCTCAGGATCAGTCACCTGTTGCCAGTGATGTCGCTTATCTTGATTCTGGTTATGAAAAACGTACGCCAGAACAAATTGATAGCTTTGGTATTACACCGGCTTATCGTAGTTTTGCGAAAAATCTTTATCTTGAGCGTGATTCAAGACCTGCGTCGCTTCGTGACATTATGGATTTCCCAGCCGATGTATGCTCAGCAAATACGACCGCTGATTTTGATCGCATTTTGGGAAAACAAAACTTACGCGGGAACATTAATTATTTGATTCGTGGATTAAGCGTAGAAAAGTCAATTGACAATACTTTTAGTATTGCATTTGCAAGTGCTTCTTCTGAGCAGCGTTTGGCGCAATTGTTGGAGCATTTTAAAAAACGCTTTTTCGATATTGAATTTAGTTGTGTCGTTGTAAACGATGTTCTGATTATTAAAGTTGCTGACGGCGATAGCTTGTTAGCCGGATACTTAAGTACTATCAAAACGGCTAGAGAGCCGATTGCCTTAAAAGACGTTCAACCGGCGCATGAAATAACAGCAACCTTAGCTTCTGGTGCCATGAGCCATGGCGCTTTGATTGCCGAAGCGCATGAGGCGGTTGCCGAAGGTATTAATATCGTAGGTGCTTTAAGTAATTCAGGCGAAGGTGGTGAACACTCCAGTCGTTTTAATACTTTGCGTTCTTGTAATATTAAACAGTTTGCTTCTGGACGCTTTGGGGTTTGGGCAGGTTATTTGGCTGATCCTAATATAAAAGAAATTGAAATTAAAATAGCACAGGGCGCTAAGCCGGGTGAAGGCGGGCAATTACCTGCGGCTAAAGTTTCGGTAGAAATTGCAGCCTTACGAGGTGGCACGCCCAGAGTTGAATTAGTCAGTCCACCGCCACATCATGACACTTACTCCATTGAAGATTTGGGGCAGTTAATTCATGATGCTAAAGCCGCACGCGTTAAAGTGGGCGTTAAGTTAGTGTCTTCTGAAGGGATAGGCACAATTGCTGTGGGTGTGGCTAAAGCAGGGGCGGATGTGATTAACGTGGCCGGCAATACTGGGGGAACAGGTGCTGCGGCGGTTACGAGTCTCAAAAATAGTGGTCGTTCACCCGAGATTGGCATTGCTGAAGTTCATCAGGCTTTAGCGGTTAATGGTTTGCGCAATAAAGTTATTTTACGAGGTAGTGGTGCACATCAAAGTGGATTGGACGTTGTTAAGTCGGCTATTTTAGGTGCAGATTCATTTGAATTTGGTACGACGGTATTGATGATGTTGCGCTGCGTAATGGCGAAAAATTGCAATATAAAATGTCCTGCTGGCTTAACTACGGAACATGAAGAATTTAAAGGTGACTCGCGAGTTCTGGCGCAATATTTCATGAATCTGGCACATGAAGTTAGAGAAATACTGTCAGTTTTAGGTTACAAAAGTTTGCAAGAAATTCGTGGTAAAACAGATTTACTGCATTTAATTGAGCATCCGTCGATGGTGGGTCAATTAGATTTAACAAAAATGCTGGCTAAAGTAGAGGTCGTTGTTGTTTCAAAACCGGTATATCTGGAAGCCAGTTTCACGGTTGATGACAAGATTATTCAGCAAGTTAAAGATTCGATTATTGAAGGTAAGCAGTCACACGTTATCATTGAAGGCGATGCTTTTAAATTGAATAACTGTAATAAAACAGTTGGTGGACAAGCCTCGATTGATATCGAGCGTTTGCTAGCTTATGAAGTAACGGAACAGCAAGTTTCTGATTCTGAAATTATTTACACCCATCCACAGGGGCGTCGTTATTTGGCGCCTGACAGTGTAGTCATACGCACCCATGGATCAGCAGGACAAAGTTATGCCGCCTTTTTAAATGATGGCATGCGTATGGAGCATTTGGGCACTTGTAATGATGGTGTTGGCAAGTCTGCTTGTGGCGGAACGGTAGTGGTTGAATCGCCCGGTGGTGGTATAAAAACACCTGGCAATAATGTATTGATCGGAAACTTTGCTTTATTTGGTGCAACCGGCGGTAAGTTCTTTATCAATGGCGAAGCGGGTGACCGATTTGCGGTTAGAAATTCAGGTGCAATGGCTGTTGTTGAAGGCGTTGGTGATTTTGCTTGCGAATATATGACGAATGGCGCCATTTTAAATATTGGTGGCTTTGGTAAGGGTTTCTGTAATGGTATGTCGGGGGGGAATGCTTACCAGTATGATCCTGAAAATTTATTGGGAAATCTTTACGATAAAACGTCAGTTGCCTTACATAGCTTAACCGAAGAAACCGATGATGCTCATGCTCATGAACAGTTTATTCTCGCCATGCTTGAACAACATGCAGATTACGCAAATTCCAGTAAGGCTAAAGAATTACTTGAAAACTGGGCGACAGAGCGTAAGCATTTTAAATTTGCTATGCCTTTATGGTTATACAAAACGCAAGCAACACAGTATTTGCAACAATCTCTAGATCGTAAAGAAATGATTGAAGAATTGTCCCAATCGTTAGCACAACAGCAGATTGAGCAAGTCAAAAAAGCCTATAAAACGTCTGAGCCATTATTTTCTGGTGCAATTCCAGGGCATAGCCCTTATGACAAAGCGTTAACCTTTAAACTGGTTAATAGTTTTGCGGTACTTGAAAAAGCTCAGCAAGTGGCCAGAGATTTATTGAGAAATTTACCTGAAGGGCAGCGTTCACAAAATCAAATAGAGCGTGGTGCGCGTAAATTAATCATGGAAAGGCCGCGTAAACTACAAGATGCTTTGGTTAAAAGCACGCGTGAAGCATACAGTAATTACAGTGATGAGCAACTTGCTGTTTTATTGGCTAGCAAGCGTCTTAATGATTATAAAACAGCATTAATTAATCGCTCGGTGCAAAGCATATATTCTATTGGTTCCAGTGCTTGGATTATGAATCAAGACAAAATTAATAAACAAGCGTTGCTTGGTATTCCTTGTATAGAGGAATATTTAGCCGGACTTCTGGGTCTTGGGATTGTTCAGAACCTATCGAATGAGCAAACTGCTTGATAACTTGAACGGATAAATATCAATTAAATTGGGTTATCTGATTTTCAGGACATGCGTCTGTTTAACAATAATCCAATTTACAGTATTTTTAATTAAAAATTCGCGCTGTTGATAGCGTAAAGTGTACCCCCTTTAATAATATTTAATTGTTTGTAACTTAAATGAAATTACTTCAACTCCCAATTGATGCCCCCTACAGCGAAGGCCAGCGTGCGTGGTTAAGCGGTTTTTTTGCCGGAATGCACACGCATATGCTTCAAAGTGTCGGCATATCGACTCAAACAGCTAGTCGCACCCTTACCATACTATATGGCAGTCAAACGGGTAGTGCAGAGGCCGTCGCTAATGATGCGGCCACAGTAGCTAAAGCCTATGGTTTACAGCCTTTGGTTAAAGGCATGGACGAAATTGAAGCGACTGAACTGGCAGCCATTGATTATTTATTGATCGTTACTAGTACCTATGGCGAAGGTGAAATGCCCGATAATGCACAAATGCTATGGGATAGCGTTTGTGCAGAAAACATGCCGAGACTTGAAACCATGAAGTATTCGGTATTAGCCTTAGGTGATACCAGTTATGACTTATTCTGTCAGGCAGGTATTGATTGGGATAATAAACTTGAAGAACTAGGTGCGACGCGTATTTATGATCGCACTGATTGTGATGTGGACTTTGAAGAGTCAGCAGAGCGTTGGATAACGGCGGTTATTCCGCAGATGGCAGGGGGAACTGGAACTTCGATTGCAGAAACCGATGTTCGATCTTCGGATAAGCCAGAATACCATCGAAAAAATCCGTTTCCGGGTAAATTATTGGTTAACCGATTACTGACTGATGCCTCATCATCTAAAGAAACAAGGCATTACGAAATATCAATGTCCGGCTCTGGTTTAAGTTATGAGGCGGGAGATGCCTTGTGCGTCGTCCCAACAAATTGCCCTGAACTGGTCGCTGAAATTATCAACGTGATTGGCTATAAGGGTAATGAAGACGTATCCGTTAATGGCGAGTTAATAACGATTGAGGTTGCATTGCGCGACCATTTTGAAATTAAAACACCGAGTAAAGAACTTGTTGAAGAGATTGCAATACGATCGGGTGATCAGACGCTTAATGGCATTATTGAGTCAGGAGATAAAGAAAAGCTAGCGCATTATTTGTGGGGACGTGACACGCTGGATTTATTAGTGCAATTTCCGGTCTGTGAATTGACGGCGACAGAGTTTATTGGTTTTTTAAAGCCCTTACAGCACCGTGCTTATTCTATTTCTTCCAGTGGAAAAAAATATCCTGAAGCGGTCCATTTGACAGTAGCTAGTGTTCGTTATGACAGTCATGGTCGTCGGCATAAAGGGGTTTGCTCAACATTTCTGGCTGACTTAGTTGAAACAGAAACGCCTGTGCGGTGTTTCTTCACACCTAATAAGGTGTTTAGAGTACCTGAAGATGATCAATTACCCATTATAATGGTGGGGCCCGGTACCGGTATTGCACCCTTTCGCGCTTTCTTACAAGAGCGTCAATATCGAAATGCATCGGGTAAAAATTGGCTGTTTTTTGGCGATAGAAATGCATCTACCGATTATATTTATCGCGATGAGTTGGAAAGTTACCAAGAAACTGGTTTGCTGACGCATTTAGATTTGGCTTTTTCCCGAGATCAAGAAGCCAAAATTTACGTACAAGATAGAATGCTTGAGCAAGGTGCAGAGGTGTTTTTGTGGCTGGAACAAGGCGGTTATTTCTATGTTTGTGGCGATGCTTATCGAATGGCAAAAGATGTTGATCAGGCGCTGCATAGCCTTATAAGTAAGCATGGGCAACTCTCAGAACAACAAGCTATAGATTACGTTAATCAGCTTAAAAAAGATAAACGTTACGTCAGAGATGTTTATTGATAAAGGATAGTTAGGTTTGAAGTCGTTGATGAAATCCCTCTAAGGCAAGAAAGATAAAAAGCTATCATCGGAATGTAGATGTATTACATCTATTTACAGAAGGGACTCGTTTTGGAGGCCCTTCTGTGTAAATGTTTTTTAAGCTCATTTTCCAGTGTGCGTTGGTTAGATGAGCGGTTTTTTATATCGGTAAAATTCTAAAATTTTTATTTCTAATTCTAGTGAATATGTACTTCTCGTGTTTTTGCAGAATCACTACGGCGCAAAGTATAACTGTCTGATTTATCACCTTTCATCGGTGAGCCATCACTGTTCAGCAAAATCAGTGTTCCTTCATCTTTTATAAGATATTGTCGTGTTTTAGACTCGTCACGAGGCGTTAAAACAACGGTATTAGTTTCATCATTCCACGTATATTTGCCTTTTTCATAGGACTCCCTTGAGGATTCTTTTGCAGGTTGAGTCACCAGTAGATAATTGTTTTTTTGTTTTAAAGACAGTGTTGATTTAATACCATTACAATCAGTGCAGGGGAGAAAGCCATAAAAAACACCATGAAATTCTAGACTTTTTTCCATGGGTTCTATGTGAACGGGGTGGTCAGTATTTTGCTCATGACTCTTTATTCGCGCTTTTAGGTAGTTTTCTTGCGCGGTTAAGTCAGTTGCGGCCATGATTGCATTTGAGGACAAAAGAATGCTAAAAGAAATCAAAGCCAGATTTTGTTTTAATTGTTTTTTTAATAGTTGCATGTAAATGCGCCTCTTTATAATAAGTCGGACTTGGTGTAAAAGCGTTAATATAACTGGAATATAACGGGGGTCAAATAATATAGTTCAGTTAAGGTCATATTCTCAAGTTTTTCAGTAACGAAAATGCTTAATGAGTTGCCCCAACAATCGCTTGGATTCAGGAAGATGACATCGTTATCTTCACAGTAATTAGCTTGCAGGGTCTTTTTTTTAAAGCCAATTCTGTTGTTAACTTAGGGGAAAAATGCCGCATCGGTAGGCTTAGGTATATTATTAGCCTTTTCTTCTTGTACTATCCAGCCGCCACCCATCGCCAAGTAGAGATCAATGGCTGAGATAAAAGTCGATGCAAGTGCAGCCGTTTCTTCAACCTGAGCATCAAATAATTGTCTAATAGCGTCTAATTCGGTTATGTAATCAACATAACCTTCTTCATAACGAATACGTGAAAGATTATAGTATTGCCTGTTTGCACTGACTCGCTCGATTTGTTTTTGATTTTGTTCTTTGGTTTTTATGAGACTGATGAGCGCATTTTCAAATTCACTAAAGCCAGTGATGATGGCGCGTTTGTAATTAGCTAATGTTGCTTGCTGGAGGCCTTCTGCTGCTTGCACTTGCCCCGCTATTTTACCCGCGGTAAAGATGGGGGTTGCTATGGCTGATCCAATTGTCCAAAAATTAGCACCCGGAGCAAAAAGATTCGCGGCTTGTGAGCTGATTTGACCGACGTTACCAGTGAGAGAAATGTTGGGAAAATATTGTGCTCTAGCAACACCAATTTGAGCATTTGCAGCAATTAATTGTTGCTCAGCTTTGGCAATATCGGGCCTTCTTATTAATAGATCCGAGGGTAAGCCGGCCGGGATAGCGGGGAGCTTAAGTTTATCCAGCGCTAGACCGCGTTCAATAGTGCCCGGATTTTTCCCTAATAAAACATTGAGAGCATTTTCGGTAAGAGCTATATCTTGTTCATATTTTGGAATGAGTGCGCTACGGCGTTGGTATTCCGATTCAGTTTGTTGTACTTCCAGATTAGAGGTATAACCTTCTTCGAAGCGTATCGTGTTAATACGTAAACCTTCTTTGAGTGAGCTAACCGTTTCTTTGGTTATTTCAAGCTGTTTATCATATTTACGCAACTGGATATAAGTTTGGGCGACTTGGCTTACTAAAGTAAGCATGACAGCTTGGCGGGTGGCTTCTTGACTAAGAAGATCGGCCATTGCTGCTTCGTTGGCGCGCCTTAAAGCGCCCCAAATGTCAATTTGCCAGTTCATGCCGCCACTTAAGTTTAAAGCGTCACCTGTGGGCCTGTATTGCGGTGAAGTTGCCATTTGTGGGTGTTGGTATTTAAAAGCGCCCGCAATTTGTGGAAATAAATTGGAACGAGTTGAGCCATATAAGCCCATGTATTGTTCAACATTGGCAATCGCTATTTTTAAATCGTAATTATTTTGTACCGCTTGCTTGATCAACTTGTTGAGCACGGGGTCATTCAACTGCTCCCACCATAAATGATCACTTGCATTTAATAGAGCTTCTTTTTCAGTATTACGCCAATGCGTGGGCGTATCAATATCGGGACGTTTATAATCTGGACCTACTTTAAAACAACCTGTCAGGCCGATAAGCATGAGTGATAATAAAAGATTATTCATGGTCAGACGCCTTTTTATCGTCAGTCTCTACTTTTTTTCGATGTGATAGTTTTTCAACAACATAAAAACTCAAAGGGACGAAAAAGATAGCAATAAAGGACGCAGCAGTCATCCCGCCAATAACAACATAACCAATAACTTGGCGTCCTAGTGCGCCAGCTCCATCAGCTAAAGCCAAAGGTACGCAGCCTAAAATGAAGGCAAAACTTGTCATTAAGATGGGTCTTAATCGTAAACGGGCACCGTCCAGAGTTGCTTCTATGAGGGGTTGACCTTGATTGATACCCATTTTGGCAAATTCAACAATTAATATTGCATTTTTAGCGGCTAAACCAATTAGCATGACTAAGCCGATTTGAGCGTAAACATTATTAGCGTAGTGGCCAACGATTAATGCCACAAAAGCGCCTAATATAGCAATTGGGGTGCCTAATAAAACGCTAAAGGGCAAGCTCCAGCTTTCATAGAGTGCGGCAAGAATCAAAAATACACAGAGCAAGGAAAAGCCAAAAATTATAATGGGGGATAAGCCCTGTTGAGCAATTTTTTCTTGATAGCTCATTCCCATGTAGTCATAACCCATCGTTGTGGGCATCGTTTGTGCGAAGACTTCTTCGAGCGCTTTCATAGCTTGGGCGGACGTATAGCCGGGCTTGGCAGAAGCATTAATTAATGCACTGCGGTATAGGTTATAGCGCATGGTAAACTCTGGACCGTTGGTCTCGCGAATACTCGTTAATGCCGATAAAGGGACTGAATCTCCATTTATATTGCGCACATAAAATTGCCCTAAAGGTTCCGCAGTTTTTCGATATTCCCCTTCAGCCTCAAGATAAACCTGCCATTGACGACCAAAACGGTTGAAATAATTTATAAAACTACTGCCCATATAATACTGCATGGTTTGGTAGACATCGGCTAACTTGACGCCTTGTTTAATAACTTTATCTTTATCAACATCAACATACAATTGGGGTGTTGAGGCAATCAGTGTCGTAAAAATACCGGTTAATTCTGGACGTTGTTGTGCGGCTTTAATGAATTTTTCGGTATTTTCGGCTAAAAACTCAACGGTGTTACCGCCTCTATCTTCCAGTACAAAACTGACGCCACCAGAGGTTCCGACACCAGGAATAGCTGGAGGTGGGAAAACTAAAGCAATGCCACCGGGGAGTTTTTTTAATTCCTTGTTGATAGCCATTTTAATGGCGGTATATTGCTCTTTACTCTCATTACGTTCCGACCAGTCTTTGAGCGTGATAAAGAAAAATGCATTGTAGGTCGTATTAGCCTGACTTAGCATGTTGTAGCCAAGTACAGTTGAATAATATTTAATCCCTGCCGTATTTTTTAAGACCTCTTCAACTTGCTTGGCTACTTCGCTGGTGCGTTGAAATGAGGAGGCATTAGGTAATTGAAGTGCACCGTAGATATACCCTTGATCTTCATCAGGCAAAAAACTGGTCGGTGTTATTTTGCCTAAAAATCCAGCTGATAAGGTTAATCCAAGTAACAGTAAAATACCAAAAACACTGCGACGAATAAGGGTGCTGCAAACACCAATATAACCCTTAGTAATGCACCCGAATAGACGATTAAAGCTATCAAAAAATCGTTGTAATAAGCTCGTGCTTTTTTGTTTGTCTTTAGGTTTAAGTAAGATTGCGCACAAAGCAGGGGTTAAGGTTAAGGCATTAAAGGCAGATAGCGCGACTGAAACGGCCATCGTCACAGCAAACGGTTGATAAAGACGTCCGGTAATGCCGGGAATAAAAGCGGTTGGTATAAATACGGCGCTCAAAATAATGGCGATTGCAATAACGGGACCTGAAACTTCTTCCATTGCTTTAAAAGCGGCATTTTTTGGGGTGAGTCCCTCTTCAATATGATGCTCTACTGCCTCTACTACGACAATAGCATCATCAATAACTAAGCCTACCGCAAGCACTAGACCAAATAGAGATAATGTATTGATGGAAAAGCCAAATAAAGGGAAAAATGCAAATGTACCTATTAAAGCAACAGGCACTGCGAGTAAGGGTATTAGCGTAGCCCGCCAACTTTGCAAAAACAGGTAGACGACAATAATAACTAATAGCAATGCTTCAAAGAGTGTGTGGATAATGTCATCAATTCCAGCGGTCACCGCTAGGGTAGTATCCAAAGCCACTGCATAATCCAAATCGGCTGGAAAACTCTTTTTTTGTTCGGCCATTAAAGCTTTGGCACCGTTAGCAGCATCCAATGCGTTGGAGCCTGGTAATTGATAAAGAGCGATCAGCGCTGTGGGTTTACCATTTAAGCGACTAGATACGGAGTAATTTTGCGCGCCTAACTCAATGCGACCTACATCTTTAATCCGCACAGTTGAACCTTGTTTATCTTCACGTAAAATTATATTTTCAAAGTCTTCTTCTGATTGCAAACGTCCTTGTGCCCGTAAAGCGTAAGTGAATTCTTGGCCTTGTGGAAGCGGTTCTGAACCAATTTGTCCAGCGGGATTTACTGTATTTTGGGCTTGAATAGCACTCACAATTTCAGGGATGGTAATGTCTAGTGATGCCAATTTGTCGGGTTTGACCCAAATTCTCATCGCATATTGGCCTGCGCCAAATACTGAAACTGTTGAAATACCCTTAATACGAGTTAGTTTGTCATTAAGGTTAATATAAGCATAATTAGCTAAAAAGACATTGTCATAAGTGCCTTTAGGTGAATAAAGTGCGAACATTATCAGCGGCGCAACAGTCGATTTCTGAACCGTTACACCAAAATTATTAACGGCCGGAGGTAGTTGTGACGAGGCTTGCATTTCCCGCATTTGGGCAAGAATTTGATCGGTATTCGGGTCAGTGGAAACATCAAAATCAACACGGAGATTAGTGTTGCCGCTATTGGTGTTAATCGAATACATGTAAGTCATATTATCGACACCTGACATTTGCTGCTCAATGGGTGTCGCGACTGCTTGTTCCATCGTCAAGGCATCAGCGCCATTATAAGTTGTACTTACTTGAATTTCTGGTGGTGCTAAATTTGGAAATTGAGCAATCGGTAAGCTCATCATAGAGACTAAGCCAAGAATAACCATTAGGATCGCTATTACCATAGCGACGATAGGCCGATTAATAAAAAACTTAGCCATAGGGTTATCTCGTTACATTTGAGTTGCTAGCGGTTTTTGTACTTTGAAAAGCTTCAGGATTAACCTTCATACCCTCACGAATTTTTTGTAAACCTTCAACGACTACTTGATCATCGAGTTTAACGCCTTCTTCAATAATGACCATCGAATCACTTACTTCGCCCAGTTTTACTGGATGAATACTGATAGTGTTATCAGTATTAACGATAGCGACTTGAGTTGCTGTTTGCATCCTTATGATCGCTTGTTGAGGAATAACTAAGGCATTTCGTTTAATTTCCGTTGTCGCGTTAATACGCGCATACATACCGGGGCGCAAAATATTGTTTGGATTTGAATATAAAACGGCAACTTTAATCGTTCCTGTGTTGACATCTACTTGGCGATTAGCAAAATAAAACTTACCGTTGTATGGGTAGATAGAGTTATCAGCTAATTGTAATTGTATAGGAATAGAATCTGATTCATTAGAAATGCCTTCCTTTTGGTATTCGGCTAAATTCAAATATTGTTTTTCATTTAAACCAATGTAAGCACGAATAGGCTCAACTTGAGAGACTTGCGTCAGTTCATTAGTGGTAGTGCCGGGGCCCACTAAATCACCCAATTGAGCATTGGATAAGCCGGCTATGCCATTAATGGGAGAGAAGATTTTGGTGAAGTCCAGATTGAGTTTGGCATTGTCAACAGCTGCTTGTGCTGATAAAACCTGCGCCTCAGAGCTGGCTACTGCACCAACGGCATTGTCACGGTCTAAGACACTAACGGCCTTTTCAGGTAACAGTTTTTTGATTCTGTTCATGGCCAGTTGATTGGTTATTAGAACCGCTTGTTGTTGCGCTAAATTTGCTTTCGCTTGTGCGAGGGTGTTCTCGTATGTGCGGGGGTCAATTTCGTAGAGTAGTTGATTCTTTTTTACCAAATCACCCTCTTTATAATGCTGTTTGATCAAATAACCCGTAACCTGAGCATTAATTTGGGCATTGACCATGCCATCGAGTGTGCCCACCCATTCATGATGAATAGGGATGTCTTTTTGTATGACTGGTGATATTTTTACGGTGGGGATGGGTGCTATGGGCGGTGCTTTAGGTTTTTCACAACTAGTGATGAGAAAAAAGGAAATAAATAAGAAAAGAAAGTCTGGCTTAAAATTAACAACGGCTTGCCTAGTCGTTTTATTTCGATTTTGGGTGATTTTCATAAAACCTTGCAATAATTTGAAATGATTTTTCCTATTTTAGCTTTTTCTAGCAAGTGAAGTAGGCTTTTTTAATAACGAATTAATAGCATTTTAGGGTTAGGGTGGAAATTATTTTTTTGGGTAACCTTTAAACAAGGTGAGCTTAGTAGCATATTAAAAAAATAACAGAGCTTTTCTTTGAATTTACAACATTCCTGCTGAGCTCAGTTAGAAAATAGAGTGCTCTCTTTTACGAGGGGGCAATTAAAACGAATGTCTATAAAGACAGTAAGTTATAGGGGGGGGGTAGCAAGCCGAGTATTGCTTATAAAGCTATGTGAATGCGCGAAAAAGCTCTATAAGCAACACTAAGGGATATCGATTAAAATTATTAGTATGCAAATAAGATTAATCTTCAATAATAATGGTATCTCCGCGCTTAACCCAGCCACTTTGAATAACTTGAGCATAAACGCCAACACTGGGTAATTCTTTTCCAGCAAAAGGTACTAAGGGTCTGTTTTTAGCAATAGCGTGTTTGAATATGCCATTATCAGCAGGTAAGTCGCCCTGTGCTAAGGTCGGCATGACGCAACGTGGGCAAGGATCTGAAATTCGTAACCGTAAACTGTCCCCTAGTCGAATTGTTTTTCCAACCCAAGCATTTTCGACAAAGCCTTTTAGGCCGTGAGTATCTATCATGATATTAGGTCTAAAACGCCTAACTTCAAAACGACCTTCAGGGTATAAAGCTTGCATCGCATTGATTGAACTGGTGGTGAGTAAATGTAGGGTTGCGTAATCGAAGAATGATCCTTTGGGAGCATCGCCCGCAATAACTTCATTCGATATTTCATTCGTTTCGCCATCAAATTCTGGCCAATATTGTTCAAGATTTGCAAGGTCTGGGGCTTGAGTTGTTAATTTAACTGAACTTCCCAGCGCAGTTGATAATTGTTGATTGATATTGCTTTCATCGCTGCGTAAAACGGTGCCGTCTGGGAGGGTTATCCAAATAGCTTGTGATATGCCCGGTTCAGGAGGTGCCGTATAAGCCGCATGAAATGAAAAGAAATCGGGCCATTTTTTTGGATTTTTAGCACTGACCACTTTGTGGTTTTCAGTATCAATAAGTGCATAAGAACGATCACCTAGCACACCATCCATGGTGATGTGAGTGCCATTAAGTTCTTCACCCATCATTGATTTTACAGGGTAACGCCAAAGTGTTGAGACGGTAATTGCGGGGTTATTCGACATGACTTCTCCATATTTTTTTATAATTGTAATGAATGGTTCTTAGACAACTCACTTGATTATCGAACTAATCTCTGACGCCTGTCAACTCAACAAATTATTTAGGTGTGATAATCGATAATGGCGTTCAAGTGCGACACTTCATTGCGTTAAATAAAATCCCATTTTTCGAAGCGAGCGGCTTGTCCTTTGTAGGTTCCTTCAGCATCATGAAGATTCCAAACAGTCGCATTTTGGATCAGAAAGCGTTTGCCTGTACTCGATATTCGTATTCCTTCATAGTGATCGATGTAGCCTTTTTGAGTGACTTCAGCTAATAAAGATTCACGTTCTGCTTGATTGACGAGTTCTGCTGACAATCTTGAGGGGAGCAGGAGTAACGCTTGCCAGTTTAGTTCAAATAACTCCAGCGCTTTTAGATTGGCGTAATTAAAGACTGGATCACTGGCGGTGTCATGACTGGCAATGGCAAAAGGCGCATGAAATAACTGTTCGGCGAAGCTTTCATCGGACATTGAGTCTGTGATTAGGTCTTTCAGAAGTAGGTGTTGGTAGCTTTTTTTAAGCAGAAGTGCATGCTCAAGGAGGAAGTTATTTTTCTTTGCAGGGTAATTCATAGTAACAAATATAAAGTAGAGGTTTAAATAAATAAAGCGCAACTTAATGATTTATAGACGCTTAGTAAAGAATCGCTTAATGATTACTTTAAAGTCTGGCAACCGGCCAGACCTTGACTAATTGAAGTTGCAATAAGGTGACGTGTTGAAGTTTTTTGTAGATTAAGTTCTTCAGTTCTATTAACGATAACCCCTGCTTCAAATAAGACTGCGGGCATTTTGGCACTTTTTAACACAATAAGATCATCATAGTAATAGACGCCGGCATTTTTGTCGGCCCATGGTCTATTTTCACCGAGAATGGCTTCGGCATGGTGATTTGAAGGATTAAAGCCATTTTTTTTAAGCGCAGTGCCAATTAGTCTTGCACACTTTAGACTTATTAAGGGTTGTTGATTTTTACGTGAGATAAATAAAGAAAAGCCGGAGAATTTATCACTGTAGTGCTGGCCTACTTTTTGCCATTTCCAAGGTTTTAAATAAGAAGCTTGCGTGGAGTCGTGATGAATTGACAAAAAAATGCTAGCTTTATTATCGTGCGCCAGAGTAGTTCTTTGTTGTAAATCCAGGGTGTTTCCGTCCTCACCGATTAAGAATGCGTCCATTTGAAGCTTAGTTAAGACGTCCTGTAAGATAAGTGCCAGATCATGATTAAAATAAAACTCTGGTTTTCCTCTAGCACTAATAGCGCCTGGTTGTTGTTTGGAATGGCCGATATCAAGGGCAATTTTTGGAACAAAATCAGCCTGACCGCGCTGACTTATTCCTGTAAGCAATAGCAGGCTAAAAATAAACTGTATTTTATGCATATTTCAAAATTGCTCCCAATATCCGTCATTAAAAAATATTTAAAGCCTACTGCTATTATTTAATTATAGAGTGACTAGGGGATATTAAAGAAAGCCACGCCCAATATTAAATAGATGGCTATCAATTTTGGGCCAGAAACCCAGTGAACAGAGCCTAAATGAAGAGCATGGTTAACGGTTACTACCGATAAAATAATAGCGATCACCTCGAACTTAGAAAATAATAAATCCATAGGTTGTCCTAAGATGAGTCCAAAAAAAACTAATAATGGCGCAACCAAAAGCGCTATTTGGGTAGTCGATCCCATTGTAATGGCGAGTGAAATATCCAATTGATTTTGGCGAGCGAATCGAACTGAGTTGATGAGTTCTGAGATCATACCAATGGGGGCTAGTAAAAAAATACCTGCAAAAAGTGGACTAAAGCCTAAGCTATTGGCCGTAGGTCCAATGGAATCAGTCATTATTTCACTCATGACAGCTAGACCTATGCCAACAAGTAGTAATATTATCAGTGGGTTAGATTTAAGGCTTTTATTATTATCTCCTGGCGCATGATCTAGGGGAGGTAAATAAGTTAACTCACTGACATTTTGAGTTAACGTGAAGAAAACACTGACGAAATACATGAAGAATAGAATAATTGATATTAATAAGCTAATTTCAATATCTGATTCTACGGTATGTTCAAATGCGGCAGGGATAATCAAGCCAATAGTTGCCAATAAAAGCAAACCGCTATAAAGGTGGATATTATTAAGGTCAAATTTGAGTTCATTTTTTATTTTCAAACCACCCGCTAAAATCGATAACCCGAGTCCAAATAATAAATTACCAATTATAGCGCCAGTAATTGAGGCTTTTACCATTTCGATTAGGCCATGCTGTAAGGCGAAAAAACCAATAATGATGTCTGGGACGGTGCCCATAGTAGAATTTAATAGGCCGCTCTTTGCAGAGCCTAGCGATCGCCCTAGTTCTTCAGTAGCATCTCCCATCAAATTAGAAAGCGGTATGATGGCTAGAGAGGACGCTATAAATACAATAATTGGGTTAACTTTCAGCCAAGATAATCCTACTGCGATAGGGATAAATAACAAGAGCCATTTTAATTTCATGAGTTACCTAGTTTTTTAATGTAGATATAGCGTTTAAAAAAAATATTTTTTTGGGTCAGTAAATAACAAAAACATAGTAACCTTTTAAGAAATTATACACGGCTTCATTAGTGAAATTGACGCTATGTTATGTAGGACTGGAAACAAAGCTCAAATTGATATGCTTCGGCAGGGCGCGACCCCTACTTATGATCTTAAATAAATCGTTATAACTTCTTAGGTATAGAAAATACGCCCTTTCTAGCTTAGGTTTTAAAAAGTAAATGTTAGTTTAAAGACTCAAGGATAGCGTATGCTCTGGTAGAGTCATTTTAATCATTTGGTAGATAGGGATTATAGAGAAAATGCACATTCTAATTGTTGGAGCCTCTATAGCAGGCTTGTCGGCGGCAGCCTCGTTACGAAAAGCAGGAATAGAGAAAATAACTGTTTTTGAGCGTCTTGCTCTTCCAAAAGAGGCCAGACGCCCCCGAAATGGGGGCGGCATTGGTTTACATGATGAGTCATTAGACATATTACGAGCTTTAGATATTCAATTTGATGATTATTTACCTTTGCGAGAGCAGGAAGATAGGGATCGAACAGGTAGAGTAATAAGGCGCGGGGATATTCCATTTTCTTCAGCTTATTGGGGTGATCTGCACGAAAAATTGTTGCAAAAATCAATAGAACTAGGCGTTGAGATTGTATATGGCAAAAATGTAACGGATGTACAAGAGCTTGTAGATTCGGCTCGCTTAGTCTTTCAAGACGGGAGTGAGGCACTCGGTGATTGTATTATCGGTGCTGACGGGAGTTTATCTGCTGTTAGAAACTGCCTCTTTCCTGGTGATATTTTAAGACATGCTGGGTACTTTGCTTGGCGGGGCCTTGTCCCCTTTTCGGAGATGGGTGCTGAGTTTAGAGCGCAAGTGGCGGATAAATTTAAACCGGGAAAGTTTGTCCTTGAAATGACAGAACGTAGCCATGCCGTCGTCTATTATTTACCACAAGGGTTGAATTGGCTTATTTATGTGAACACCAATGAAGACGGTGAGCCGACTTACTTAGATCGGGAAGCGGTGATTGGGCATATTACAGATGCGGCTACCGTTGAACAATTGGAGACTTTCTATGAATTTGTTGATAGTCACTATCAACCTGTTCTTGCTTCAATTGTTAGAGCAACAAAACGGCCCTTTAAAAATCAAATTTATGATATAGATCCTCTTGACGCCTATTCAACAAATCGTGTCTTGCTGATAGGGGATGCGGCGCATGCCACAACACCCCATTATATTCGAGGCTCAAATATGGCGGTTGTTGATGGCTCATCTCTTGCCTTAGCTTTTATTGAAGCAGCCACTGCGGGCGATGATTATCATCCTAAAGAAGCTTTTGCTAGGTTTGAAA
>CAMDWT010000013.1 GCA_945877505.1 Crenothrix polyspora | reverse complement strand
ACGTCGGCAACCAAAGATGAAATAATCTTACCAAAAGCAGCGCCGACAATGATGCCCACGGCCATGTCAATAGCGTTGCCTTTGATGGCGAATTCTTTAAACTCTTGTAAAATGCTCACATTTAGTTCCTTAAGTTTTTGATTACAGTTATAGGGTTTAACGGTTTGTTTGGCCTGCGTGGTTTTAACCTTAAAGTCAATCAACAAAATCAAAGGAGTCGTTGATTATGGCGCCATCGATTTTCAAGCTCGCCAGCTTAAGCGGGTGGGTGTTTAGTTTTCAAAATCATCGACAATGCCCCTTTGATTTTAACACGCTGCATTAGCTTTCGCCCCAACTGTCTCGCTCTTCTTTTATCTGTTTTATAAAATCTTCATTAGTATAGTGGACCCCAAAAACCGGACAATAGATTAAGATAAAAAAAAGGGGTCAGAGCCCTTTTTTTAAAGAATAATCAGGGACAGCCACGGTTTATATAGATGTAGCCATATACGGCAGCAGATAAATACAGAGTGGAGCGCCTATCCACCATAAACGAATAATCACACACTTCTAGTATGTAGGTGATTTGGCTTTATCTTTGAGAGTTTAAAATACTATCAATGTCTCTGTTTCCGTGAAGGATACGTATAACATCGATGCCTGTTTGCGTTGGGCGATAAAAAATTAAATACGAATCGACTGCGAATTTATACAGTTTGCAGTATTCTTCTCTTTGAACCGCAAGCCTCGGCGAACTTGCTAATAGTTCGCAATATGCTTTAGCATTGCCAACTATTGAGATGCAATTCTGGATTTATCTTTGGCAATGAAATCACGTATTTCTGAAGCGTGACGGGGTTTATAACCCCGTTACTCAGGTTTCGAAAGCTATTGAAATATCCAAACGTTTCGGTCGGGGTTGCAAACCCCGACCGGCAAGCACCGCTTTAAGTTGGTAACCGCTTTTGTCTCTACAAAAACTAGGATCAACATAGCGCTTTTTAGCGTTTTTGTTATAGGTGTAACAACCGCCCTTGGCGCCAGTGTAATAATCCATGCTGATTGCGGCTAGCCCCCTGAGTCGGTCGGGGTTTGTAACCCCGACTGAAACGTTTGGATGCGCTTAAGCGTTGCTATATAACTAAAAGTAAAAAACCATCCTCGCAGATTTTTCAAAGATAGTTGCAATATCAAACGTTTAGCCACCCCGTCTCGTTTGGGAGGTAAAATACTTTGATTAATCTACACTTCAGCTTAATCACCTTTAAAAATATAAAGGAAATTAATAGAAGCTTTTCTTTTTACAAAGAATGCATTTTTAAAAAAAACACTGTTAAGAATTGTTAACTTGATAATAAGCCAGTTTTTTTCATCTTATATATAAAGCTCACGTTTCATATATATAGTGTGTAAAGAAAAAGGACGCACCTTTAAAACATCATTGTAAATGACGTTAATTTACAACAGCATATTGCAGTAATTGTTCTGATGACGACACTTGTACGGCAGTTACGTTGCTATCAACGAGCTCGTCTATTTCTTTAACAACAGTAGAATATCTCTCAGCGTAGTTTTGTAACATTTTTTCATGTTCTCCCTTCGCCTAATATGAATTCCAAATATTATTTCTGTGCTCTGCTATTTCAATTGTACCTAATGAAATGACTTCATGAGGTCTTATAAGTTTTTTATTTACTCAATTGCTTGTGTAAAAACCTGCCTTTAAAGGCATCTTCAAAATTTTCTTTTTCTTCATCCGTTTCTGATAAAAGCAGGTCTTCATCGTCAAAACCATTGGTATTCTCAGTGTTTAGCTTGATCATTAAGCGGACTTCATTTCTTGAATCAGCTGAATTTAAAGCATCTTCGTAACTAATCTTTCCTGAGAAATAAAGATCGTAAAGGGCCTGATCAAACGTTTGCATACCTTGTTCACGCGAGTCCTTCATTAATTCTTTTAACTTATGAAGTTCGCCTTTACGAATATACTCTTTTACTAAAGGTGAATTAATTAATATCTCAATCGCTGGGTAACGCCCTTTTCCATCCGTTCGTTTAATCAATTGTTGAGCGACGATTCCTTTCAAATTTAGGGATAAATCCATTAACAATTGGTCATGCATTTCTTCAGGAAAAAAATGTAAGATGCGGTCTAAGGCTTGGTTAGCATTATTTGCATGTAATGTAGAAAGACATAAATGTCCTGTTTCAGCAAAAGTGATCGCATTTTGCATGGTTTCACGGGATCTTATTTCACCAATCAAAATCACATCAGGTGCTTGACGTAAGGTGTTTTTTAAAGCGACTTCGTAGGATTCGGTATCAATGCCCACTTCTCTTTGCGTAATAATGCATCCTAAGTGCGGGTGCTGGAACTCTATAGGATCTTCAATGGTAATGATGTGGCCATTGCTATTTTGATTGCGATGTTTAATTAGAGCGGCTAATGAGGTTGATTTTCCTGTGCCGGTGGCGCCCACAAAAAGTATGAGGCCACGTTTCTCCATGATCATTTCTTTTAAAATGGGCGGTAAATGTAATGAGTCTGCATCGGGTATTTCACTTTCAATGCGTCGCATAACCATGCCGGCCGAATCTCGCTGAGTAAATGCGCTTACTCGGTATCGACCAAAACTGGGTACATTGATAGCAAATTGACATTCCTTGGTGCGTTCAAACTCATCTTTTTGCTTCTGATTCATAATGCTCAGAATGGCTTCTAAGGCCTGATCAGTTGTAAGCGGTGTGCTTGATGTTTCAATAAGAACATTATCAACTTTGATAGAAGGCGCTCTTCCAGCCGTTATAAATAAATCAGAGGCTTTTTTTTGCGCCATTATGGAAAATAATGCAGTAAAGTTCATCTCTAAGCCTTATAGAAATGCGTCTTTATTAACGGCTTTAGTCATGGCTATTTTTGAATTGATCAAACCTTTATCAACGAGCTCCCTGAGGTTCTGGTCTAATGTTTGCATGCCGTCTTTGCGGCCAGTTTGAATGGCTGAGTACATTTGAGCGACCTTAGCTTCACGAATCAGGTTTCTTATGGCGGCTGTGCCCACCATGATTTCATGCGCAGCTACTCGGCCACCGCCATTCTTTTTCATAAGGGTTTGTGAAATAACACCTTGTAATGATTCAGATAACATTGATCGAATCATATCTTTTTCTGCGGCGGGGAAAACATCAATAATACGGTCAATCGTTTTTGCAGCTGAGGTGGTATGTAACGTTCCAAAGACAAGATGTCCTGTTTCTGCGGCGGTTAGTGCTAAGCGTATGGTTTCAAGATCACGCATTTCACCTACCATAATAATATCGGGATCTTCACGAAGTGCCGAGCGTAATGCTTCATTAAAGCCATGGGTATCGCGATGAACTTCACGTTGGTTTATCAGTGATTTTTGGCTTTCATGAACAAATTCGATAGGATCTTCTACGGTGAGTATGTGGGCATAATCATTGCAATTAATGTGATTGATCATGGCTGCTAGTGTGGTTGATTTTCCCGAGCCTGTTGGGCCAGTGACTAAAATAAGTCCACGGGGTTTTCTAGTTAGCTCCTCAAAGAATTTGGGGGCGTTTAAATCTTCTAGCGATAAAACTTTGGAAGGAATCGTTCTAAAAACACCCGCAGCGCCGCGTTCTTGATTAAAGGCATTAACACGAAATCGTGCAACGCCAGGCAAGGCAAATGAAAAGTCGGTTTCTAAAAATTCTTCATAATCACGACGTTGTTTGTCATTCATTATGTCGTAAATCAAAGCATGTACCGTCTTATGATCTAGTGCGGGAATATTAATTCGCCGAATATCACCATCAACTCGTATCATGGGCGGTAATCCCGCTGATAAATGTAAGTCTGAAGCGTTATTTTTTACTGAAAAAGCCAGTAACTCTGCAATATCCATAAAATTCTCTGCTAAATTAAGCGGTAAATAACATCTGTTTATTGATACCATAACTCAACTTTTAGTTTTTTTGAAGCGCTACCTTTTGATAGTGCGAGATGATATTTTAATTTTTACCTATAAATAATGATTAATCAAAGACTTATAAATATTATTGCAAAAATTAGGCAGGCTGAAATAAGCTATAATCGACAAGTAGGGGATGTGTTATTACTGGCCGTGAGTAAAACAAAAACGGCGCAGGATATCGCACAGGCTTATAGTGCCGGACAGCGCCACTTTGGCGAGAATTATTATCAAGAAGCCTTAATAAAACAGCAAGAGTTAGGCGCGTATGACATTACTTGGCATTTTATTGGACCGATTCAATCTAATAAAACCAAGGTAATTGCAAGCCACTTTGCTTGGGTGCATAGCGTTGATAGCTTAAAGATTGCTACACGTCTTAGTGAGCAACGGCCATTATCAATGCCGCCTTTAAATATTTGTTTGCAAGTTAATATTAGCGGTGAAAAAACCAAGTCAGGGATTGCCTTGGGTGACTTGGCTGAACTGTGCGGATTGGTTGCCACTTTACCTAATATTAAATTACGGGGTGTGATGGCAGTGCCAGAGCCTGAAGATGATTTTGAGCGACAACGTCAACCTTTTCATACGTTATATCAAGCAGTTAAAAAACTGAACCTTCTTCAACTGGATACTTTTTCGTTTGGTATGAGTGGTGATTTAAATGCAGCAATTGCGGAAGGTGCGACTATTGTTCGGATTGGTACGGCTTTGTTTGGTCAGCGATAATGCGGGTCCGTGCAAATAAGTTTTGACAGAATAAGACAACCGGTCATATTATTAGAGCATGATAAGAGTAGCAAAAAAAAACACTAATAAAGAAAACCTTTTAAATCAGGGTGTTGCTTTGCTTATGCAGCAAGGCTATCACGGCACGGGTCTTAAAGAAATTTTGGATGCGGTGCAAATTCCTAAAGGTTCTTTTTACAATTATTTTGGCAGCAAAGAAAATTTTGCGGCAGAAGTTATTCAGCATTATATAACCCCCTTCATCGATCAATTAAATAGGCATTTACAAGACCCCGATAAGGATGCTTTAAGTGCTTTATTTTGCTACTTCAATGAACTTATTACCGAACTAGAAAAAGCAGACTATAAAGGGGGTTGTTTATTAGGGAACTTAATGGGTGAAATTGGTGATACGAGTGAACTTTGCAAAGCGTCTTTGCAAACAGCGATTCATCGCTATCGAAATTTGTTGCAAACAGGCCTGTTAAAGGCGCAACAAGAGGGAACTGTAAGAACTGACAAGTCAGCCGAAGAGATGGCGGATCTGTTAGTTGATATGTGGCAGGGTGCTTTATTACGAATGAAAATTGAACAATCATCCAAGCCTATTAAACAAGGCTGTGAGAATTTATTGGGTGATTTATTTAAACCTAAATGATGTTATAATTTTAAGACGACCAGTCACTTTTAACCTAAACTAAGAGGTATTGCTATGCCAAAATATATTATCGAACGTGAAATCCCCGGCGCAGGCTCGTTAACAGATCAAGACCTGCAAGGTATATCACAAAAATCATGCGGCATCCTAAGTGCGATGGGGCCCAAAATTCAATGGGTAGAAAGTTATGTAACCGATGATAAAGTCTATTGTGTCTATATTGCACCCGATGAGGCGACTGTAAAAGCACATGCAGAACAAGGTGGTTTTCCGGCTAATCGTATTTCCGAAATTAAAACCATGATAGATCCGACTACGGCCGAAAGCTAAGCGGGGGCAAGTCCCTTGTGGCAACATAATTATTATAAGAGGAGCTGAGGATGAAGAAAAAATCAATAAAAACCACATCATTTAATCATTTGCTAACGGCGTGTGCATTTACTGCCTTATCACTAACCCTAATGGACGGCGGTATAACCAGTGTACAAGCTGATGAAACATGCCAATCACCGTATATGGCTAAAATTGTCGGTCAAGAAGATGTCGTCTATATTTGGACTTTGGGTGTAGAGGGTATTGGTGATGAGCAGGATAAATTAGTTACTGTCGATGTTAATCCAACATCACCTAAATATGGCAAAGTCATTAATAGCCTTTCTGTGGGCGGACGAAATGAAGCGCATCATTCGGGTTATACCGATGATCGCCAGTATTTATGGGCAGGTGGACTAGATACCAATAAACTCTTTATTTTTGATGTGCATACGGATCCTGCTAAGCCCAAGTTAACTAAAACAATCACCGATTTTGTAGCAAAAAGTGGCGGTGTCGTGGGCCCTCATACGACTTACGCTTTACCGGGTCGTATGGTTATAACGGGATTATCAAATAATAAAGATCATGGTGGACGCACGGCTGTTGTTGAGTACACTAATGAAGGTGAATACATAGCAACACACTGGACGCCTACGGATAGTAATCTTGAGGGCGCGATTAAAACCGGAAAATACGCCGATGGTTATGGCTATGATTTGCGTGTTTTACCCCGACGAAACCTAATGTTGACGTCATCATTTACTGGCTGGTCCAATTATATGATGGATTTTGGGAAGATGCTTAGTGACCCAGAAGCGATGAAACATTTTGGAAATACGGTAGTACAATGGGATTTACATACCAAACAACCTAAAAAAGTATTTGATGTTCCTGGCGCACCTCTAGAAATTCGATGTGCATGGGGCGAAAATCATAATTACTGCTTTACCACAACAGCACTAACTTCAAAGATATGGTTGCTTTATGAAGATAAAGAGGGCGCTTGGCAAGCTAAAGAAGTGGCCGACGTCGGTGATCCAAGCAAAATTCCTTTGCCGGTGGATATTTCCATACAAAGTGATGATAAAGTGCTTTGGGTTAATACCTTCATGGATGGTAAAACACGTGCATTTGATATATCAGATCCCTTTAAACCAACACAGGTCTTTGAACAAAAGATTGGTGCCCAGGTTAATATGGTGTCATCTAGTTGGGATGGAAAGCGTCTTTATTATACCTCCTCATTATTGGCTAATTGGGATAAAAAAGGCGTTGATAACGAGCAGTTTTTAAAGGCTTATAATTGGGATGGCAAGCAATTAAAAGAACAGTTTGCGATAGACTTTACCAAAGAAAAGTTGGGTCGTGCTCATCAAATGGTTTTAAATGCATATTCACTTTATGGTTTAAAAAAGCCTTAAGTACTGAAAATTTAACCGCTAAAAGAGATTTAAAACAGTTTATTTAGTTGTAAAAATAAGATTTTAAGGTTTTATAAGATTGATTTTGGCGTTATTATCTTCGCTCCTTTGAAGGCTTTTATCTACCATGATATATAACTTTAAAGGGGCTTTGATTTCAGTGGCGTTAGTTGCTTGGAAATTATAAAAATAATAATTATTATTGAAGTTTAAGGTAAATAGATGATTGGACATATTGAAAGTTATGATCCTGATGCCCAAACTGGGCTTGTGAAAAGTGCAGATAATTCTTACACGTTTCATTTGGATGACTGGATTGCTCAAGTGCCGCCAGACCAAGGGGATGATGTTGATTTTGAAGTAGAAGGAACGATAGCACGTAAGATTAATTTAGTCGGTGCCTATTTGACGCCACCTAAAGCGGTTAAATATAAGTACGTGGCGGGAGCTTTAGCTTTGTTTCTTGGCTTTACAGGCTTGCATCGGTTTTATTTAGGATTTTACTGGCTAGGAATTGCTCAGTTGGCGTTAACGGCAGTAACTGTTGGGTACGGCGCTTTGTGGGGTTTTTTAGAGGCTGTGCTGTTGTTTACGGGCAATATTAATAAGGATGCTAAAGGGCGGCCTTTAAAATAGTTGCAAAATCCATTATTTGAATATCAGAAACAAAAAAAACTCTTGTCAGATGGCAAGAGCTTTTTTTTGTTAAGCTGGGTAGTTATTGTTTATTTATTTAGGATAAACATTAACAGCCGTTAGGCCTTTTGGACCAGATTCGATGTCAAAAGTCACGGTTTGGGCTTCAGTTAACGTTTTAAAACCATCCCCTTGAATTACAGAATGATGAACGAAAACATCTTCTCCACCATCAGAAGGTGCGATAAAACCAAAACCTTTAGTGTTGTTGAACCACTTTACAGTGCCTGTTGCCATTTTGAAAAACTCCTAAAAATAAAAACTTACGGTTAACACAGAACTACAACATTGATAACCGGAACATCCTCTAGTTCAATATCTTTACTCTGCTGGTGCAAATTGTACTGCTATTTTCAATAGGATGCTATTTATTGAAAGGTTTTGTACAGTCCATCTAGTACTAATGAGTTCGGACTGACCATCCCGATGACTTTATTATTTTCAAGAACAGGGGCTCTAACCAGATTATAGTTGGCAAAAAGACGTGAACAATATCGAATATCCATGTCTGGATGGACCGAAATTACTGGTTTGCTCATAATTTCATAGACGTTAACTCGATCTGGAGCGCGATCTCTGGCCAAGACATGTCGTGCAATATCGCCGGAAGTAATCATGCCGTATTCATCATTATCATTTCGTTTATTAACAATAAGAACGGCTGTTTTAAGCATTTTCATTTTTTTTAAGGCATCGGAGACTGTTTCAATGCCGTCAATCGTACCAAAATCAGTTTTCATGACATCTTTGACACGGATTAACTTATTATTTTCAATCATATTTTATCCTCAATTTCATGGGTTAATTCTTCAACCTGGCGCATCACGCCAATAGCATCTTCAACATCAATCTGAAAAGCAATGCCAGTTCCTGGTTTGTTATCGAATTCTGCAATATTGGCGATTTTCTCAAGAATATGTCGACTAAGATGCTCTTCTACTAGAAATAATAGAACATCGCGTTGCGTTTCAAGCGTCAGCCCAAAGAAGGTTTTTGATTGTATCAAGCCTTCGCCACGGGCTTGATTGATTACGGTAGCACCTTTGGCGCCACTTTTACGGGCTGTATCAAGGACTATTTCAGTTTTATCGTCTTCGACAAAGGCAATGATTAATTTAAAATGCATGATTTACCTCAGGGTTTAAATGTGAGATTGCGACCGCTACGCCAGCTTGCGATTTGGGCGTAACTTAGTACAGCAATGATGGGGAACAAACTAGCAAAGGCAAGTAAACCAAAGCCATCTAATAAGGGGTTTCTTCCTGGAATGGCTTGAGCCAAACCAGTACCTAGTGCCGTTACTAGGGGAACAGTTACCATGGTTGTCGTTACGGTACCTGAGTCAAACGCTATGCCTATAATTGATTTTGGGGCAAATAGGGTTTGTAGGGTGGCGATTAAATAGCCGATGATAATAAAAAAATAAAGATCAAAGCCTGTGACGATACGCCAAGCGCCAAGCGCCAAGCCAAACCCGAGACCTATCGCGACAGCAATTCTTAATCCCCATGCGCGAATGGTGCCGCCCGAAATTTGTTCCGCTTTAATGGCGACCGCTAGCAAAGAAGGTTCAGCTAAAGCGGTTGCAAAGCCAATGCTTGCAGCAAAGATATAAACCCAAAAGTAAGCTTGCCATGTGACGATTTGTCCAGGTTGTTTAACACCCAAAAATTCAGGCGTGGTCAACTGGTAAGCCATTAACTTACCGAGAGGAAATAAGGCCATATCCAGACCTTCAAGAAAAATAACAATACCCAGTAAAACTAAAATGAAGCCGAGTAATGTTTTTTTGGGATTGTTTAAGGGTTTGCGAATAACTAATAATTGAAAACCAATAAGAACGGTGGCTATAGGGAAAAAATCACGACATGTATTAAGTAGATTTAAGACAAGTTCTGATAACCACTCAATCATATAGACATCCCGTAAGCCATGACAAAAATCATGGGTGTCAATGATGCAAAAACGACCAGTCCAAAGCCATCAGTTATTGGGTTGCGACCTTTGATAGCGGTTGCTAGCCCCACACCAAGCGCGGTTACCAAGGGTACGGTAAGGGTTGACGTAGCGATACAGCCCGAATCATAGGCAATGCCAACAATTTCTGCAGGAGCAAAGGGTGTCATTAAAGCGATACAGGCATATGCACAGAAGATAGGGTAATACACTGGCCAGCCACGGATAATTCTTAGTACGCCAATTAAGATGGCAAAACCAACAGAGAGCGCCACAGTAATGCGAAATGCTAGGGCATAATTATTTCTGGCTATATCGGTTGACTTGATAATATTCGATGAGCTTGCAAGGGCGGCGGCCTTTTCGGCAATTGCTATAAGTGCGGGTTCAGCAATCGCCGCACCAAAACCTAGGCAAAAGGCAAAAGCTAGTAACCAGAACAAGCTGCCTTTGCGTGCAAAAGCATAGGCCATTGATTCACCCAGTGGAAATAAACTGAGCTGTAAGCCTTGAATAAAGAGTGTGAGGCCAACAATAACGAACAAAGTACCTACAATTAAACGAGTAACTTCGGGTACGGGCTGCTGAATAATAAAAATCTGAAAAATTAAAACCACGGCAAGAATGGGCGCTAGATCCAAAAAACTGCTGAATAATGGTTTAAAAAAACGATTTTTTAACATGGTGTTTTAATGTTTTGAAGATAATCTGATTGTATATTAAAGGGAGTACCTAAAGCTATTGGGCAAATGAGATACTTAAAAAATAATGATTTTTAATAGATTATTTGGGGCGTTGATGATTGTCATCAATAAAGCTTACAGTATATTTGCTATATTTAGGTTTAAACTTAATTAAACGCTGGGATGTTTATTCATAAAGATGAAATTTGACTCGCTGATCGTAATGAAGCTATTTCATTAGATTAACTTTTTTTGATAATGTGGAGAAAAATTATGCGGATTGGACTGCCTAAAGAAATAAAAGATAATGAAGCTCGAGTTGGGATGACGCCAGGGGCAGTTAAAGCCTTAACTCGACGTGGCCATCAGGTTATTGTCCAGAGTGGGGCTGGATTTGGAAGTTCGCTTTCAGATGAGGAATATCAGTCAGCGGGCGCTGAAATTGTTTCCTCCGCACAAGAGGCGTGGGCGGCAGAAATGGTTGTTAAAGTAAAAGAGCCGATTGCTTCCGAATATCACTATTTACGTCCAGATTTGATTCTCTTTACATATTTGCATCTTGCCTCTGACAAGCCACTTACTGAGGCTCTATTAGCAAGTGGCACAACTGGAATTGCTTATGAAACAGTACAAACAGGTGTTGGACAGTTACCATTATTAACGCCGATGAGTGAGGTTGCTGGGCGTATGGCAACGCAGGTAGGGGCAACGTATTTACAAAAAAATCATGGTGGGAGGGGGATTTTAATGGGGGGCGTTCCAGGTGTTGCTCCTGCTAATGTTGTTATTTTAGGTGCGGGCATTGTCGGTACAAATGCCGCGCGGGTTGCTGTTGGTTTAGGCGCGCATGTTACGGTACTTGATATTAGTCATGATCGATTAAAATATCTGGATGATATTTATCGCGGGCAATTACAAACACGTATTAGCGATGACTATAATATTGAAGATGTAATTTGCGAGGCAGATTTGATTATTGGTGCGGTATTAATTCCCGGTGGGCGTGCGCCTTGGTTGATTACCCGAACTATGTTATCCACTATGCGGAAAGGCTCGGTCATTGTCGATGTGGCCGTTGATCAAGGTGGATGTGTCGAGACTACACGAGCGACGACACATAGTCATCCGACTTTTGAAGTAGATGGTGTCTTGCATTATTGTGTAGCCAATATGCCGGGTGCTGTACCAAGAACCAGTACTTTCGCGCTTAATAATCAAACGGCTGTGTATACGTTACAGTTGGCAAATGAAGGGCTTAATGCGGTGAGAAAATGTTCGGCGTTGCAATACGGTCTTAATACTTATCGAGGTGCTTTAACGTATGCAGCGGTTGCCGAGGCTTTTGCTCTAAAACACACTGATCCTATAAAGGCAATGGACAGCCTCTAAATGAAGGTTCTGTTGACTATAGCCCTTAGTTAAAAGGGGGGCTTTAGATTCAGTAAGATCACTCGGTTAATCTCACTAGCGATAACAAAAACGGGTGAGTAAGTTAAGTTTACACACCCGTTTCAGTTTAAAATTATAAGAGTGGGCTGGAAAGTTGCCCACTCTATGTCTTATTCCTTCAGAGCCTTCAATACGGCTTGCATAGTGGCGTTAGCGTCACCAAATAACATGCGGGTATTTTCTAGTACGAATAAGGGGTTACCAACACCTGCGTAACCTGAAGCCATGCTGCGTTTAAGTACAATAGTGGTTTCTCCTTTCCAACATTCCAATACAGGCATGCCTGCAATCGGACTGTTGGGATCGTTGAGCGCTGATGGATTAACGATATCATTGGCACCGATGACTATCGATACATCAACGTTGGAAAAATCATCATTAATTTCATCCATCTCAAATACAATGTCGTAAGGCACTTTGGCTTCTGCCAACAAGACATTCATATGGCCAGGCATTCGTCCTGCTACCGGATGGATCCCGAAGCGAACTTTTTTACCTTTATCACGTAATAGTCGAGTGATTTCACATACCGTATGCTGAGCTTGTGCGACCGCCATGCCATAACCAGGAATTATCATGATGTTTTTGGCAGCTTTCAGTAATTGAGCGGTTTCTTGAGCATCAATAGCTTGAACTTCACCTTCTATAGCGGCGGCTTCACCGCCTGAGGCGGTGCCAAAACCACCGGCAATGACACTCAGAAAATGTCGATTCATGGCGCGGCACATAATATAACTCAAGATTGCCCCGCTACTGCCGACTAAGGCCCCGGTTACAATCAGTAAATCATTGCTTAACATAAAGCCCGTGGCCGCCGCGGCCCATCCTGAATAACTGTTTAGCATGGAAATAACCACGGGCATATCTGCCCCACCGATAGCCATGACCATGTGAATGCCAAAAATCAAGGCAATACCGGTCATGATGGCTAAGGGGATTATGGCATTACCGCCGGTTTCTGTCTGTTGCAAGAACATAGCACCCAAAACAATAGCGGCAATTAATAACAACAGATTAAACCAGTGACGACCAGGTAGCAGCATCGGTTTACCGCTAATTTTTTCACTGAGTTTGCCAAAAGCAATCACTGAGCCAGAAAAGGTAACAGCGCCAATGAGGATGCCGATGTAAATTTCTATTTCGTGAATAGTTTTTTCAACGCCACTAATGGTGATGGTGCTATCCATAAAATTGGCATAACCCACTAAGACAGCCGCCATACCCACTAAGCTGTGCATGATGGCAACCAGTTCTGGCATCTGCGTCATTTCAACCTTTAAAGCGGCTCTGGCACCTATAGCGCCGCCTACCAATAAAGCAGCAACTAAAATATTATAAACGGTAACTGAACCGCTAAAGGTCGTGGCAATAATAGCAATAGCCATACCTAACATGCCGTAATAATTGCCTTTTCGTGCGGTTTCCTGATTACTTAAGCCGCTTAGGCTAAGAATGAACAGAATGGCGGCAACGATGTAAGACATCGTAACTAAACTATGGGACATGATGAGCTCCTGTTATTTTCTGAACATTTCTAACATACGACGGGTAACTAAAAAGCCACCGACAATATTGATAGAGGCTAAAAGTATGGCCACGCCGGCAAGAATAGTGACGGTGAGGTTAGCTGTGGATATTTGCACGACTGCACCAATAACGATAATGCTGCTAATGGCATTGGTGACACTCATTAAAGGCGTATGCAGTGAATGCGAGACATTCCAGATCACTTGATAACCAACAAAACAGGCTAGGACAAAGACGGTAAAATGCGTCATAAACGATTCAGGAGCTACCGCGCCGATGCCAAATAAAGCCATACCCGCAATAACGAGAGGCAGTAGTTGTTTAATAAAGGGAGGAAGGATAGATTTTTTTTCTGCTGCGACCGTTGATGAGTTTGTAGGTGCTTGTGATGATTGAGCAGGCGCCGCAGAAAGTTTCGGCGCTGGTGGTGGCCAAGTGATTTTACCTTCTTTTATGACCGTCGTGCCGCGAATGACTTCATCTTCCATGTTGACGTTGAGAACACCCTTTTTTTCAGGGCAAAGCTCTGTTAACAGGTGTCTTAAATTGGTGGCGTATAGTTGACTGGATTGATTAGCTAAACGGCTAGGTAAATTGGAGTAACCGATAATGGTTACATCATGTTTAACCACAACGAGATCTTTTTCAGTTAGCTCACAATTACCGCCCTGTTCGGCAGCTAAATCAACAATCACACTGCCAGGTTTCATTGATGCAACCATTGCTGTGGTAATGAGTTTTGGCGCTGGTCTGCCTGGAATCAGAGCCGTTGTAACGATGATATCAACTTCTTTTGCTTGTTCTGCAAACAGGGCCATTTCTGCATCAATGAATTCTTTGGACATAGTTTTGGCATAACCACCGGATCCTTCGCCTTCTTCTTTAAAGTCGAGCATTAAAAATTCAGCATCCATGCTTTCAATTTGTTCTTTGACCTCAGGTCGAGTATCAAATGAACGAACGATCGCACCCATGCCTTTTGCGGTGCCAATAGCGGCTAAGCCAGCAACACCGGCACCAATGACGAGAACTTTGGCAGGGGGTATTTTACCGGCAGCGGTTATTTGTCCAGTAAAAAAACGTCCGAAATATTGAGCCGCTTCAATGATGGCTCTGTAACCGGCAATATTGGCCATGGAGCTTAAGGCATCCATTTTTTGCGCTCTAGACATGCGGGGCACGCTGTCCATAGCCAGCACGGTTAGATGTTTAGCGGCCAGTTTTTGCATTAAATCGTCATTTTGGGCGGGCCAAATAAAGCTGATTAAGCAACTGCCGTTGGATAAAAGTTCCGTTTCATCAATGTCTAATTTAAGATTATGTTCAGGTGCACGCACCTTCATAATAATATCGGACTGTTTCCAAAGCTCGCGGGTATCCGTTATGATTTCAACGCCGACTTCCTTGTACGCTTCATCAGAAATATTGGCGTCTAAGCCTGCGCCGCTTTCAATGCTTACGGAAAACCCCAGCTTCATAATTTGTGCGGCAGCTTCTGGTGTGGTCGCTACACGCTTTTCACCTTGGTGAATTTCTTTAGGTATACCAATCTTCATACGGTCTCCTGCGGGTGTGATATAAGGCATAATAATGAATAGTAGGTTTTAGTTAAAGCAAAAAACCATGATGTTGAGCATAGGTTATTAGGCTTTTAGTTTCAATAAAAAAATAGTTCGTTTGTTTGAGTTGTCTTTTAGGTGACTTATTCTTTAGGCTTGGGTTTGTGTGGTAATAAGAGGGGTGTCTTAGTTTGTTGGTGGTTAATTAATGGTAAATATAGTTTTTTGGCATCTAGCTCATTGATATAATTAAGGTATTTTTGATGGCTTTTATCAAGGACGTTAATGTTTTTAGCAAAAGATTTTATTGAGACGGCTGAGGGTCTTGTTTTCGCAGTCGTGGTGCAAGGTGACGAGCAGGGTAAAGTGTTGTGTTTTTTGCGCTATATTAAAGACACTGTCGGATGGAAAAAAGTTGATACTCAGGAGGCTAACGCGTTTCTTAAGCAATATTTTCCTGAGTATTTGTATTACTCGTCAATTTTAGATGCTCATTTACACGCCGTACCGATAAGTCATATTTTTAAGCATCATAAGCCTAAGCTAAAATTACAGGCGTTAATATCAAAATCGGAGCCCGATATCATTGAAAATGATTTGCTACAGTTGTGTGAGTTATTTCGACAGCAGGGGCTGGATACAACCCAATTAGGCGTGACGGGTTCTTTGTTACTAGGTGCGCAAAAGGGTGATTCGGACATTGATTTGGTTTGTTATGAGCGGGCTGTTTTTCATCAATGTCGAACGATTACTCGTGAACTTATAGGGCAAGATCAATTACAAACTCTAGCTGATAAGGATTGGCGGGATTCATATCAACGTAGGGCCTGTGATTTGAATTTTGTTGAATATGTCTGGCATGAACAGCGTAAGGCTAATAAAGCACTTGTTAATAGTCGGAAATTTGATTTAAATTTTATTGATGCGGCCTTTCCAGTTGAGGCGGTAAATTATCAAAAATGTGGGTTGATTGTGATACGGTGTAAGATTATTGATGATTTTCATGCGTTTGATTATCCAGCTGAGTTCAAAATAGACCATGAGGTGTATGGTAGTGTTGTTAGTTTTACGGCAACCTATACCGGTCAGGCTATTAAGGGCGAAATTGTGGAGATATCAGGAATAATTGAACAAACGTTGCAAGGGCTAAAGCGAATTGTGGTAGGTTCGAGTCGAGAAGCGCAGGGCGAATATATTAAGGTTATCCGTGCGTAAGATAAATGATTTTTCGGCTATTATTTTTGACATGGATGGATTGGTCCTTGATACCGAGAGTACTTATTTCGCGGCGTGGCAAAAAGCCGCAATGGCAATGGGCTTTGATTTTCCTGATGTATTTTTCCCCTCATTTTCTGGGCTACATTTTAATGATGTAGAGTTAAAGTTATTAACGCTTTATGGGGACGATTTTAATCTGCTCAAATTTAATCAGTTAAGCGGAGTTTTTTGGCGTGAGCATGTTTATACTCACGGTATCAGCATTAAAAGCGGTTTTAAACAATTAATAGCGTTTATTAATGAACAGCAGATACCTTATTGCTTAGCAACTAACAGTCTTGCGGTTAATGCTTATGAATGTTTGGAGCTTGCTGGAATAAGAGAGGTTTTTACAACGGTTATCACCCGAGATGATATAGAGCATGGCAAGCCAGCGCCGGATATTTTTTTAAAGGCCGCTGAAGTGTTAAATGTTGTTATAACTGATTGTTTGGTATTGGAAGATTCCTATGCAGGGATTAAAGCGGCGTCTAGCGCGGGGGCTTTTTCGGTATTTGTGCCGTCTACACAGCCTATTGATCCACTAGGCTTATCTCTTTGCGATGTAATGATGCCTGATTTAGTTCAGGCACTCATTTTATTAGAGAGCGTAAATGATTAGCGCAATATTAATCTTAACAGCGTTTAGCGTCAGTAAAATCAACGTGCTTAGTTTCCCCATCAAGCAGTTAATCCTGTATAATTATTCATTTTTTGGTAACACTACACACTGTCTGTGATAGCTCAATATTCTAAAGTTTCGGTGATTGCTCCCGCTAGATTACATATGGGTTTTTTTGATTTAAGCGGATCATTAGATCGCCATTTTGGTAGCATCGGTGTTGCGCTTAATGAACACGCCACCCGATTATCTTTAACTAGCGCTTTACAACGAAACATTATGGGCCCCTCTGCGCAGCGTGCGGATAAATGTTTGACATTAATGTGTCAGGCCTTAAATGTTTCTGATAAGTTGAATGTGATTATTGAATCGGCAATTCCCGAACATGTCGGTTTGGGTTCAGGAACACAAATGTCCTTGGCAATAGGTTCTGCACTGAACGCATTTTATGGTTTAGGCTTGACGGTACGAGATATTGCCGCATTGATGGATAGAGGTTTACGTTCGGGCATAGGTATTGGTGTCTTTGAGCAAGGCGGCTTGGTCGTTGATGGCGGGCGTGGCGAAAAAACGATTACACCGCCTGTCATCGTGCATTTAGATATACCTGAGAATTGGCGATTTATTTTGGTGCTAGATCAGCGTGGACAAGGTCTGCATGGTCAGCAGGAAATAGAAGCATTTAAAGCATTACCGCTTTTTCCAAAGCAAGAAGCCGAGCGATTATGCTATTTGTTATTGATGCAAGGCTTACCCGCAGTGGCTGAAAATGATATCGCTAATTTTGGGTCAGTTATTACGCAATTACAGCGCTCGGTCGGTGAACATTTTGCTTCTGCGCAAGGTGGTATTTTTACGAGTCCTGAAGTAGCGATGGCAATGGCTTGGTTGGCTGAGCAAGGCGCTGTTGCTATTGGCCAGACTTCATGGGGACCAACGGGCTTCTGCGTGGTTGATGGTGTTGATTTAGCGGAAACTATCGTTCAAGAGGCTACAAAAAAATTTGCTCATGTTGATACGCTGAGTTTTATTACGGCGAGCGCTCGAAATAGTGGCGGGGATGTTTTTGTTAGTTAGGTGCGGTGAGTATTTTAGATATAAATAACTATCTATCTGACAGGCTAACTTGATTTAAATAGACACATTAGTTCGTTTGATGGTTGATAGCATAAAAAGGCAAAAAAGATGAACGATCATGAAGATGTTCAAGATTATCTCTCTGATGTTATTAGCTTGTTGGCACGTCATAAGTTGGTAGAAGGTTTAGTTCATCGACAAGATATGCCTCGGCATGAATTGGTCGAGACCTTGGTGCATAAGCAGAATAGGGTTGAGTTTCAAAGACTTTTGGATCAGTTAGGCTATGAGTTAATAGCCCGTATCCTCGAAGCATTACCTCCCGAAGATCGACAAATTGTTTGGCAATTAGTCCGTGAGGAGCGAAAAGAAGATATTCGTAAAGAAATATCTGACACGATACGATCGGAATTGATTGTTGAAGCTAAACCTCGCAATCGGAGTATGCAAATCCGAGTATTTGATCTTTTCGAAGGGCGCTTGCGGCAGATCCCTATAGAAAGCAAAGAAGAGTTGGCGCTAGTCAAACCTATTTGGATTGATTTAGTCATGCCAGAAGATGAACAGCTTGCTTGGGCAAGAGATGTTTTTGGTGTAGAGCTTCCAAATCCAAGAGAGTTGACTGACTTAGAGACCAGTGCGCGTTTTTATGTTGAAGATAATGGGGAAGTTCACTTACATTCTGATTTTCTTCTTGATCGTAAAGATGAGTCACGCAATGTCCCCGTGGCCTTTATTTTAAATAAGGACACTTTGTTTTCAGTTCGAAACAAAGAGTTGCCGGTGTTTCGTTTGCAACGATTACGTGCACGGGCAGAGTTCGGTTATGTATCAGAAGCTAAGGATGTTTTATTAGATCTTTTCGCGGCAGAAGTTGAGTATTCCGCTAATGCGCTTGAGGACGTTTATTCAGAATTGGAAGAGGTGGGTCGGCAAGTTTTTAGGTCTCATATGACGGATGATGAGGCGGCAAAAATTCTCGCGGCTATTGCAGAGGAGGAAGATCTTAATGGTCGTATTCGCCGTAATGTTTTAGATACGCGGCGTGCCTTATCTTTTTTGATGCGAGGAAAATTTCTTTCAGATACTCAGCATAATGATGTCAGAGAAATTCTGCGTGATATTGAATCCTTGGATGGCCATACGGCTTTTCTTTTTAATAAGATAAACTTTCAAATGGATGCTACCGTCGGTTTTATTAACGTGAACCAAAATAAAGATATCAAGCGATTGACGATTATCAGCGTGGTTTTTATGCCGCTGAATGTGTTAGCGGGTATTGGGGGTATGTCTGAATTTACAATGATGACGGCAGGGATTTCTTGGCCTATTGCTTACATTAGTTTTACGGTGGCACTCATAACCATTGGTTGGATTACTTTTGCGGGTCTACGGTTTTTAGAAAATCGTAAGATAAAAAACAACTCAGCAGGCAATCGTTAATCATCTTTATTTTTGCATGAACCCTTGCAGGGGATTTTCCTGAATAAAATAGAAATTCCTGAGTATGTGCTTATTATAGCCAGTTCCGCGCGGATGCTGGCTCAGGCGGCTAAAAAATCAGGTGTAAAGTCCTTAGTGATTGATGTTTTTGCTGATGGTGATACGCAACAATATGCAGAATCGTATCGGCAAGTCGCCTCGCTTTCAGAACAAGATATAAGTTCTGAGGTTGAATATTTTATAGCACGCTATGGTGTTTCTTCTGTTGTTTATGGCAGTGGCTTTGAATATTATCCGGACAGTTTGAGTTATTTAGCGCGTCGACTCGTGGTGTTTGGTAATTCAATAGATGTTTTTTTAAGGCTGCAAGATAAGCTATGTTTTTTTTTAAGCCTTGATGAATTAAGTATTCCATACCCTGAAGTTTGTTTTGAGCCGCCCAATGTACTGGATAAATGGTTGATTAAGCCGTTCCAAGGGCAGGGTGGTTTGGGTATACAGCGGTATACTTCAAGAAAACAAACGCATGTTGACGTTTATTGGCAAAAGTTTCAAGAAGGCACGTTACATTCCGTATTATTTTTGGCGACGGGAAAGGAAGTGCAGCTTGTTGGTTTTAATAGACAATGGGTTATTTCTTTAAATGAAAGCCAAGCGTTTATTTTTTCAGGCGTTATAAATAATGCCGATTTGTTGAATGAACAGAAAAATTTAATAACGAGATGGCTTGAAAAATTGGTCATCAAATTTGGACTGAAGGGTTTGGGTTCATTGGATTTTATTCAGGCAGGTGATGATTTTTTTGTATTAGAAATTAATCCGCGTCCTTCGGCAAGTATGCAAGTCTATAATGCCGATTTATTCAGTAGACATATTAAAGCCTGCCAAGGCGAACTGACAGACGCCTACGTTAAGAAAGGTTATTCGGGATATCAAATTGTTTATGCGACTGAAGCTGTAACGATACCTGAAGGCTTTCAATGGCCTGATGGTTCAATGGACCTCCCCGATGCGGGTGTTACTTGTCGCACAGGCCAACCTATTTGCAGTATTATTGCTCACCAAATGCAAGCTGATTCAGTTATGAATGAGCTGCAGACTAAAAAAATCAACTTACTAAAAGGTTTTAACATACATGGAATATAAAGCTAGCGTTAATAAATTGACTCAGCCTCTCGTCAAGCATCTGATTGATAATGCGGATAAGTTGCGCGTAAATGTAGAAGTATTAGCGAATGGTTGTACCATCATTGATGCGGGTATTAAAGTGCCTGGCGGCCTCGAAGCAGGTCGTATTATTGCTGAAATTTGTTTAGGCGGAATGGGTACAGTCAGTATTAATCATAGCTCGTATACCAATAATTGGCCCTTATCTGTAACCGTTCATACGGGTAATCCTGTGCTGGGTTGTTTGGGTAGTCAATATGCGGGTTGGAGTTTATCGCATGAGAAATACTATGCTTTAGGTTCAGGTCCTGCACGTGCTATGGCGACCAAATTGAGAGATGGAGTCCAAGAACCTGTTGAAGAATTATATAAAGAATTGGATTATTTAGATAAAGCGGATTCAACGGTTTTAGTGATCGAAAATGACGCATTCCCACCTTTAGCCATCGTTGAGAAAATCGCCGCCGCTTGCCATATTGATCCTTCAAAGTTGACTATTATTGTTACCCCGACCAGTAGTTTGGCTGGCGGTGTTCAAGTGGTGGCTAGGGTTTTAGAGGTGGCTATGCATAAGGCGCATGCTTTGCATTTTCCCTTAGAGAATATTATAGATGGTAGTGGCAGCGCACCAATTTGCCCGCCGCATCCTAATTTTGTAAAAGCGATGGGCCGCACTAATGATGCTATTTTATTCGCTGGATTGGTGCACTTATTTGTTAAAGGTAGTGATGAGGCGGCGGAAAAATTAGCCAAGGAATTACCTAGTTCGACTTCCAAGGATTATGGAAGGCCATTTGCAGAAATATTTAAGCAATATGACTACGACTTTTTTAAAATTGATGCAATGTTGTTTAGTCCTGCCAGTGTCATTGTAACAGCAGTCGATTCGGGTAAGAGTTTCCGTGCCGGCCAACTGGATAATACGTTGTTAGATCAATCATTTGGGGCATAAAAAATAAGAAAATGTTTTATTATTTTCTAAAGTTTATTATCTCTGCATTTATTATCGTATTGATATCAGAAATCGCTAAACGTCACAGTGGTTTTGCAGCCCTTGTAGCTGCATTGCCACTAACGTCTGTATTAGCGATTATTTGGTTGTATATTGATGGCTCAACATCAAAGCAAATTGCTGACTTTTCTAATCAAATATTCTGGTTGGTATTACCTTCTCTGGTGCTATTTTTAGTTTTGACTCAGTTACTTAAGCAAGGTCTTGGTTTTTGGCTGGGTCTTGGACTTTCGGTGCTGGCGTCTATCATCAGTTATTTGGCCTTATTACCTTTGTTACGTCGCTTTGGCGTGCAGTGGTAAGCATGGGCCGCATCGTTATTTTTACAGATGATCCGGGTTGGCATGGTAAGCAGCTTAGTCTTGCTTTTGCTAATTTAGGCTATCGCAGTGATTATGTTTCCTTGACACAATGCTGCTTCGCTATTAAGGCGGGTAAAAATCCAATTAGTATTCCTGGTTTTGGTGAGGATCTTCCAGATGCGGCCTTTGTGCGCGGCGTGCCTGGCGGTTCGTTAGAAGAGGTTGTGTTATACCTAGACTTTCTGCATGCGTTAAAAGTACTGAAGGTTCCTGTTTATAATGATGGTTATGCGGTAGAGCATAGTGTTGATAAAGGAATGACTAGTTTTTTATTGCATAACGCTGGCTTACCGACCCCTCTGACATGGGTTTTACGAAATAGAGAGGATGCTTTACATATTGCCGAGAGCGAGTTAAAAAATGGCAACTTACTGATTAGCAAGCCTTTGTTTGGATCTCAGGGAGAGGGTATTCGACGGATTGAGAAAATGACGGATTTATTTTGGCTGACGAGTAGTCGTGGTGTTTATTATTTACAACGCTTTGTACACTGTTCAGGCGTGGGTTTTTCCGATAATCGTGTGTTTGTCGTTAACGGACGGGCCGTTGCCGCTATGCGGAGGCGTGGTAAGTCATGGTTAAATAATGTAGCACGAGGGGCGAGTTGTGAACGTATTGAATTGGATGCTGAAATGGCTGGGTTAGCGGTAAAAGCGACGCAGGCATTGGCAATGGATTATGCCGGTGTGGATATTATTCAAGATAAAGATGGGCATTACACGCTCATTGAAGTCAACAGTATCCCAGCTTGGAAAGGCTTAGAAAGCGTTTGTGACATCACTATTGCCGAAGTGTTGGCGGATGATTTAGTTAATCGTTATATTAAAAAGGTATGATTTCATCACAGCAATTGAGTGAGCTTTATCAACAAGCTTGTGAAGTAGAATTACAGGCCTTTAAGCCTGGTAATGTCAGTGTTTATGCTGATGGTCACGATATGACGGTTGCCGATTTTAGATTGAGTGCTAAGGTAAGTGCTGGTCCGTTATGCACTCTTGATTACTCTTTAGGGGAAAAAATCTTTTATGCGGTAAAGGCAACGCGTGAAGCGGTGTCTTGTAATACTAATTTAGGCATTATTTTGTTGTGCGCGCCCTTAATACAGGCAGCCCATTTTAAACAGCCAAATCAAACCTTAAGGCAAGCATTAAATCAGGTGTTAACGACGACAACCGTCGGTGATGCAGAGTGGGTTTTTAAGGCCATTATGTTAGCATCTCCGGGTGGATTGGGCGATTCTGAGCAACAAGATGTGTCAGAAAAAGCAACCATTAATCTTACTGAAGCAATGCGCTTGGCCAGCGCAAAGGACCGGATTGCTCTTCAATATATTAGTGGCTATCGAGATATTTTTGATTTCAGCACCCTAATATATTACAATGCGCTTAGGAAGTGGGCTGATGAAAGTTGGGCTGCGGTATCTGTTTATACAGATCTATTATGCCAATTTCCTGATAGTCACATAGAAAGAAAATACGGTAGTCAGTACTCTGAAATGGTTGCAAGTAAAATGTATGAAGTAGCCAATCGGTTGTCTCAAATTGAAAATGCTGTAGACGCTCTACCATTGCTTTATAGTACTGATCAGGAGTTTAAGGCCCAAGGGTTAAATCCTGGTACTATGGCAGACATGACTGTAGCAACAGTATTTACAGTATTTTTAGAAGATGTTATTAAATTAGCTCTTTGTAATAAAAATCTCGCAACATAATTATAGTTGGGAGCGAATTAAAACTCGATATTAGCTCGAATTTTTCATTTCTTCTTTATAAGGTATATTAAAATGGCAAAGATTAATAAAGTATGTATTGGTGAGTCTTTAGTTGGTGAAGGCAACGAAATTGCACATATTGATTTGATGGTAGGACCACGTGGTTCAGCTGCTGAGTCTGCATTTGCAAACGCATTAACAAATAACAAAGATGGTTTTTCTACTTTGTTAGCTGTTGTTGCTCCTAACTTGATGGTTAAGCCTGCTACTATCTTATTCAACAAAGTTACAATCAAAGGTTCTAAACAAGCTGTTCAAATGTTTGGTCCAGCTCAACGTGCTGTTGCTATGGCTGTTGCTGATTGTGTTGAAGACGGCACTATCCCTGCTGATGAAGCTGATGATTTATTCATCTCTGTTGGTGTATTCATTCACTGGCAAGCTGAAGATGATGCGTTGATTGAAAAATTCAACTATCAAGCAACTAAAGAAGCCTTGAAACGCGCTGTTGCGGGTTCACCAACTGCTGCTGAAGTTGTTGCTGCAAAATCAACTGCTAAACATCCGTTCGCAGTTAACAACGAAGGTTAATTCCTTTACATGATGCTTTAAAGCATCATGTAGTTGTTATTAAAAATACCTCGGCTTGCCGGGGTATTTTTTTGCCTACAGGTTTTGAATGTCTTCACGCTTTATTGCTTTAGAGTGTAAGGCGCTGGCAATCAGAGCTTTTTTTATGCCTATCTGCTCTAAAGTCATTAAATCGTCAGTAGTTCTGATACCTCCAGCTGCAATAAATTGCTTATGCGGATATTCTTTACAAAACCCGTTTAATTTTTCCAAATCAGGTCCCTGATGACTGCCCACAAGATTTAGAGACATAATAATAATAGTTTCTGGCCACAACGCTGGAGTAGAAAATATTTTTTTAGCGCCTAGCGCTGCTGACTGAGTGTAATCCAGAGAAAGAATAAAACGCTTTTTAAAGCTGTTGAGTTCTAAGGCTGTTTTATCGCAATAACATTCGCTCCCCAAGACAGGTAAATAATTCTCAGGGTATTTTTTAACACGCTGATAGCCTTTATCGACCCAAAATTGAATGTGTGAAAAAAAGGTAATCACTTCATTAATTAACGAGTCATGATCACCTTGCTTAGTAATTGCATTTAAGTCAGCAATATAAATAGTATCAAAGTGATAAATAGCCAAAAAAGCATTAATCACATTATAAATGTCTGATGATGGACATAAGTCTGTTTTAATAGGCTGGTAATTTTCTCGCATCCCTTGTTGGGCATGCACTACAACACCATCTTTTAAATCAATTACAGGAATTATTTTCATGGATAAAGTCTTGTTGCTGTTCCGGTGATAAAATGTCGTATGAAAATTTTAGTATTTGAGTATATCACTGGCGGAGGTTTTAATAAGCAGGAACTGCCCAATTCATTGATTGATGAAGGGCGTTTGATGCTACAGGCGCTATTGGATAATTTACATATCTGTGCAGAGGGTAATGATTTATCTATCATGGTAATGCTAGATTATCGTGTAAAAGGTGTCATTAATACGTATGAGTTTGAAGAGTTTTTTATTAGTCCTGAGCAAAATAGCTATGATGAGTTCGTTCATTTAGTGCAGCGCTGTGATGCGGCTTGGCCCATTGCGCCTGAATTTGATGAAATTCTACAAACGCTGTGTCACGCAGTTGAGTTACAAGGTAAAAAGTTATTAACTTCGCCGACTAATGCGGTTGTTCTGAGCGGTAATAAATTTAAAACTTATGAGCGTTTAAGGCAACATCAGATTACGACCGTTCCAACACGGTTATATAGCGCGGCAGTGTGGCATAAGAAGAAGGAGGCCGAGAAGCTACTTCAAGAACTTGCTGAAGAGAGTGAAGCCAATTTGACTCATGGTGATAATCAATGGATGGTTAAGCCGATTGATGGGGTAGGCTGTAATGATAGTTTTCTACTCACAGACCAACAGGATTTTGAGCGATTGTCGTTGCGAGACGGTCACTATATTATTCAGCCACATATTGAAGGTAAAAAAATCAGCCTGTCTTGTTTGTTTAAACAAGGTGTTGGCTGGTTAATATGCGGTAATTTACAACAATTTTGTATTATTAATCGGCAATATCAATTGTCAGGTATTATTGTTAATTGTGTTCCAGATTTAAGCGTTTATCAGGGTTTAGTTGTAAGTGTTGCGCAGGCTTTCCCTGAGTTGTGGGGGTATGTCGGTATAGATCTAATAGAAACGCCTGAAAAAGTATTTGTTCTTGAGATAAATCCACGCCTAACCACCTCTTTTGCGGGAATTTATGATGCGTTGGGCATTAATGTTGCTGAACATGTTCTGGAATTAGTAAAAGGCAAACCAACTATAAAATCGATGTGTAGCCAAACGATAAACATTCAAGTGACGCACCATGAAGCAGACTAATATGATAGGCTGGGATATAGGTGGCGCGCATATTAAAGCGGCCGTTATTAATTCAAGCAATGAGGTAGTGGCTATTTATCAACAACCTTGTCCGTTATGGAAGGGCTTGCGTTATTTACAGGCTGCAGTTACACAGATATTGCATGAGACTGTCGCTGGCGACTGTTATCATGCAATAACCATGACAGGCGAGTTGGTTGATTTGTTTAAAGACCGAGAGGATGGTGTTAAGCAAATCATGACTAGCATGACGCAGTTGTTACCCAAAAATCGATGTTTAGTCTTTGCGGGTCTGAGTGGATTTCTTGAGGCAGAGCGGGTAGAGGTTGAGCATTATAATGCTATTGCCTCCGCAAATTGGTTAGCGAGTGCATCGTTTGCAGCACAAAAAGTGGGGAGTGGGATTTTTGTCGATATTGGAAGCACAACGACGGATATTCTTGTGCTAAAAAATGAAAGCGTATTGGCTGAAGGTTATACTGATTATCAGCGCTTAATCTCTAGGGAGCTTCTTTATACAGGTATCATTAGAACAGCGGTTATGGCGGTGGTTCAAACTGCAAGCGATCAAGGGCAAGAGATCGGAATAATGGCGGAGTACTTTGCTACGATGGCAGATGTCTATCGAGTGACCGGAGAGCTTAATGAGTTACACGATCAAACTGATACCGCAGATGGTGCAGAAAAAACCCTATCAGCCAGCGCTAGGCGCTTGTCTCGAATGATTGGGAGTGATTTTAATCCAGAAGAGTTGTTGCGTTGGCAACAATTTGCCGAAAATATTCGTGGGCAACACCTGCAAAAAATTCAAAATGCTTTTGATTATCGTATTAAAAATGAAGACCTTCCTAACAGTAGCCCTATTATAGGGGCTGGAGTAGGACGGTTTTTGGTGAAATATCTTGCACAAAGGACAGAGCGCCCTTATCTGGATTTTACCGAGTTATTTTTAACGTCGCCCCTTCAAACAGGCTTAACAGCCGCTGATTGCGCGCCTGCAGTTGCTGTAGCCTGCCTGGCTAGGGCGATATATTAATTGTGTTGGTGTGTATTTTAATTCTTCCAAATGAATAAACCTGTTAATCCAGATAAGCTAGAAAAGGTTAAGCCTAAGCGTAAGCCTAAAGTCAGTCTTGAGGAAAAACCGCAAGCTCGTCCGAGAAAGCCTAGAGCGAAAAAAATTATAATTAAGCAACCTGTTGCTAATTTAAAGCACAGGTTAATTTGGATGACGCTTGAGTTTTTAGGCTTGACCATTTCTGCTGTTTTAGCCATTATGGTTATATTAGGCTTTTCAGCTAATTGGTTTTCAGGTACTCGATTTTTTAGTAGTTTGTTGCCTTTTGCAATCGGTGTGTTGGCGATGATTGTCACGACGACTGGCTTATTAATAGCTTGGTGGAAGCTTAGAAAATACTTGCAAGTTCGGTCAATAATATGGTCCCCCCTTTTATCTATTTGTCTTACTTTGGTTATTGTTTGGTTTTCGATGCAAGATCAATTTGCGCAGGCAAGAGGACACTTTCGCACGTTAGTTGGCGGTAAGTCAGAGGCGGGAAGAGTAACCTTAGCCCATCAAGTTTATGCGGCTTATCGCCGTTATGAGGGTGAGCAGTTAAAAAAATTAGTGACCCGGTCAGCGTTATATAATGCTGACATTAAAGCGGCCGCGGAGGAATTTGATATAGATGCTAATCTTTTACAAGGTATCGCGGCAACGGAATCTTCATTTTTGCCACGCAATAGTGCCGATGGTGGTCATGGTTTATTTCAAATTACCCAAGTACCTAAAGAAGTTTTTGCGCAAGCTGGAAAGCGCTTAGCAGAGCCTCAACTTTCATTACAGAACCCTAAGCATAATGCTTTTTTAGCGGCCGCCACGTTTAAATACTATTTGGCTGAAATGAAGGGTGATTTGTTTTTAGGCTTGTTAGCTTACAATATTGGCCCGGCCAATGGAGGCTTACGTTTCATTATGCAACAATATGGCGCGACAGATTTCGTCACTATACAGCCGTACTTACAACTGTTGCCGCGTGATTATCCTATTCGTGTTTTATCGTATTCGTTAGCGTTTAGAATTTGGGAGCAAGAAGGTAAGTTTTTGGCGTATGAAGAAGGAAAAAATGCTCAGCATATCCAGCGTATTGGGATACCTGGATTGCTGATGGATTTTTAAGTTTGAACCAGTTTTAGGATAAGGAAGGGCAGAAATATCTACCCTAAGTTCACTACCACTGAGACTCACCTGTTTCAGGATCATACATTTCGTGGACAATTTTATGACGGTTGGCGATTAATTCTTCAATGCTGGGAGAATTGCTCATGGCACGTGAAATAGCCAGTTTCATTGCTTCATAATTGGTGCGATATAAATCTTTGCGATCTAACTCAGGGTTGGTTGCGCATTCTGGCGCTATCCATAGCATCGCAATAATACAGAGATCATTTGCTTGGTCAGCAGGGATAACGCCTGCAATAACACTATCGATAACCGCATCAGCAACAGCTGATTGCACAGGGCCGCCAAATAACTCAATATAGGCTGAAGACTTCATAGTTACTTTAGGCACTATGATCGTAGCGGGACGCACTTGTTGATTACAAGCGCGAATAGCAAACATGCGTGTATGACCTTCAGTTTGACCCATTAACGTTGCAAAGGCATTGCCTGCTGGACCTTTAACGCTGCCGATGAGTATTTCAGGCATCGCATCAGTGCCTTGTCCTTCGCTCGAAAATACGGTTGCTTCACCTGTTCTAAACCAAATTGTATCTGACATTTAAAAAACCTTTATGAGTAATAAAGGCAGGCATTCTATGACGGATGTTTAAGCTGGGCAATAGTTATATGAAATACCAAAATAAGGCAGAAGGCTTGCGTATGATAAAATGCTTAGGTTTATTATCCATTAAGCTCGATAAGCGACATTAAAATCGTTCTAGGAAAGATCACTATTGATTATGTTAACAAAATTATTGCCGCTATTTTCCACTGCGCTTTTCTATGTGTTGTATTACCTGATCACAGCGCTGAAATTTGATGTACATGTCGAGTTATCAGCTATTTTCTATGATTATTTAATGCAGTTGGCGGTTGCTTATATTCTCTATTCAGTGTCGAAACGAGTCTGGGCTTTTTTGGTTATTCAAGCTTTACTCATGGGTGTTTTGTATGTGGGTAATGCCGCAAAAATGTCCTTTTTTGGCGGTCCAATTATCCCAGATGATGTTTTTGCGCTGCAGGCATTACTCATGATATTGGAAGGTTGGCGTTTTTTTGCTCTAGCAATTCCACTGGCTGCGATTATTAGTTTAATAGCCTTTAATTTTACCTTACGGCATTGGAGTTCTTATCTTGCTGTTTTAACGGTCATTCTGTTAGGAACGACTTTAATCTATAAGCCTATTATGGTGCTTGAACCGCTGGATAAGAATTTTGGGAATTCTAAATGGGATCAACGCTCTAATTATTTATCACGGGGACCGGTACTTTACAGTCTACAAGAAGGGGCGCGTTTTTTCGTGTTTTCTGAGAAATCACCCGATTCTGATGAGGCTCAGATTGCGGTAGAAAATTTGTTAAAAAACGCACCCGTAGTGACTCCGCTTGCAGATATTAAGCCTTTTACTCCCCGGAATGTACACCTTGTGTTGTTAGAGTCATTTTGGGATCCTAATGAGCTTAAAAAAGCGTTTTACTCGCAAAATCCGTTAGCACCTGATTTTCGAAAGCTATGGAAAAACGCAGGTTATTCACATGCCTTGGTTCCCGTTTTTGGAGGCGGAACGGCAAACTCAGAGTTTGAAGTATTGTGTGGGTTTCCAGTGACGCAAGGCGCTATTAAGTTTGAGCGGCAATTACTTAACCCTGTCCCGTGTTTACCGCATATTCTTGCCGATAAAGGCTATCGAACCGTTGTTTCACATCCTAATGTGCCGGTATTTTGGAATCGAGTTAATGCTTATCGTAATGTCGGTTTTCAAACGTATTGGTCTAAGTCTGATTTCTTATTAGATGATATGAATAATGATTTCTTATCTGATAGTTCGCTTTATCGGCAAGTTATAGAAAAAATATCAGGATCTTTGGAGAGTAAACAGCCTATTCTTGATTATATTGTGACTTATTTTGGCCATTGGAATTATCCCTTAAGTAAAAGTCGTCCTTTGAAAGTAAATGCGCGTTCTGAGGTGGAAGAAGTCACTGCTTATGCGAATACGGTTTATTATAAATCAAGAGAGTTAATGGCTTTTTTAGAACAGTTAGCATTACGTGATCCTGACGGTATTATTGTTGCTTTTGGTGATCACCTACCTAATTTAGGTGACGGTTATGTCGATTCTGGCGTACTCTTTTCTAGTTGGAGTGACTTTACGCCTGCTATGTTTAAGTTTCATGTGACGACACCTATTATTATTATCGATGGGAAAAATGGGCCGCTTAAAGTCGGTAACATTCCGCTTTATCAAGTACCTAAATTGGTGCTTAATTTATTGAATTATAATGAGACGAGCATTATGGATTATGTTGAGCCATTACCCGAATTAACAGTCCGGCCATTGCCAGGCTTGCATTTTGATTTACTTAATAATGGAAAAGTTGATTTATGTAAAGAGGCACCTTACTCTGAATTTTGTGAGAAATCAGTTCGTTGGCTACAAGATGTGACAATCGTGAGTAATGATTTATTTATGGGTCGTCAATATACGCGGCCTAAGCACCAGTCTACAGAGCACTTAGCAACTTTGCCTGACGCAATGACTTCAGCTGTTGGATTAAATAAGTCACAGAGCTCACAGTGATTTAAGCCATGAAAAAAAAGCGGATTCAGACGTAAAGCTGAGCAAGTTGATATTTTTATTTTACGGAGAAATAAATGAACAAATACGCCCTCAGTATGATTTTTAGTCTACTCATGGTTTTTGTAAAAAGTGGCACGGCGGGTCAATTGACGATTCCTGTGCAGTTAGATTATAGTTTGATAAAGAAAGCTTTAATGACTCAGTTATACAAGGGGGCAGGGAATACAGCAGAGCTTTGGAATGATAAACAGGGTTGTAGTTTTTTAAAGCTTTCTAATCCCCAGGTTAGCGGACATAAAGGCCAAATCAAATTGGTAAATAACCTGCAAGCACGTTTTGGTACCGGTTTTGGAGGGCAGTGTGTCACTATCATTGAATGGGCTGGCATTTTGGAAACCCTACAGCAACCGACGATCAATGCAACACAATCTGTGTTGAGTTTACCGCTTACTCAAGTAACAGCGACAGATCCTCAAGGTCGATCAGTTAGTAATAATAAAATTCAGGACTTGATTACTCGCTTTGCTGAGCCAAAGTTATCCTCCGTTAAGCTTGATTTAAATGAATCACGAGTGGACATTGAAAAAACAGTCATGGAGTTTTTACCTAAAGAGAATGTCGCAGACGTAAAAGTTATCCTTGATACCTTAAAATTTAACAGTGCTGAAGCTAATGACAACGGCGTTGCTATTAAGCTAGGCTTTAATGCACCGGCTAAAATAGCCCTTAAAAAGGCCGCTGCACCTTTGACAGATGCTGAACAAAAACAATGGCAAACGAGCTGGCAGGAATGGGATGCACTGCTAAGTAAAGCCATTCAGCAGGCCTCTGATGAAACAAAATCAGCGGAGTTACGGGACGCCTTAATGGAAACCCTTTTAGAATCGCGTAGTGCATTCAAGGCTGGATTAAAAGAATATGATGTGAGTGGTGAGGACCCTGTGCGTGTGTTTTTTACGAATACTTGGCAACGTTTATCCCCGCAATTAAAGACCTTGGCTAAAGAATTACCAGAAATACAAGGGCTACGTTATATGACTTTTATAGCGGCGACTGATGTAATTTATGAGCTGGAAAACTTAGGCGCACCTTTGGGTCTTGATATTTCTTCCGATGGGTTGCGTAAATTGGCGCGTATTTTGATTAAAGGTAAACAACAACATGTGCAAGCTCAATAAATTGCAACGAAAATTATTGCTTTAAAACGGCATCACACTGACTAGGTAGTTGTATTTCTTTGGGGGGTGTTTTAGCGGTCTCTGGATGCTTGGCCTCCTCGCTAAACCACCATGCCAGTTCCGCATCACAACCATTACCGCGTGGCAAGGGTTCTTGGTCTTGGCAATAGGAGTTGTTTTTTGGGCATCTAAGCCGAACATGAAAGTGATCATCATGTTTCCACCAAGGACGTATTTTCCTTAACCATTCTTGCTTTGCATGGCTTAAGCAAAGTTCACGCTTTATAGTCGGATTGACGAAAATTCGGTCAACTTCTGGTAGTTGTGCGGTAATTTGAAGGACCTTTACATTAGCTTCGGACCATTGAGTGTGATCAAGCGTATCAGATTGTCCGACAAGTACCGAGGGCGCGTTCCAGTTTTCACGCTCACTAAATGACAGTAGGCGACTTGCGGCATCATTTGATAGTAAAAACCAAATATCAACATCAAGGCCGGTTTGATGACTACGATGCCCACTTAAAGTCGGGCCACCACGAGCTTGACCTAGATCACCAATTAACAAAGATCCTAAATGGTGTTTGGTGACGGTATATCCCAAGTTTTCAATAGCGTGCTTTAAGTCTGGATGACCATAAACTCTATTTCTTGATAAGCGCATTACTTGATAACCCAGCCCATTAATCGGCAGGGAAACAGCGCCACTGATACAGCCAGCATTATAAGTGCCAATGCTTTGAGCGTTAATCGCATAAGTAGGCAATGAGATGCTTGACCATTGCTCCGCAAGTGAGCTTGCAAGGCATTCAGCTAGTACACCAGACAGCAACAGACTGGTAAATAATAACGCTTTAATCTTTAACACTCTATCTCCAGTCGTAAAAAACAATGGCATAACCTAAAGCTATTCTAAACGACAATTAGGTTTATTGTTGATGGCCTCCATGATTTTTTTATTAAGCGTTTTTAATAAGGGGTTGGTGATGCACTAATAAAATCAGTCCGTTTTAGTTGAGCGGTTGCCTATATCGAGTACTGCTGTTATCGTGAAGCTACGTCGAAAAATTAATTAACACCACGCTATATTTTCCCCATATCAAGGACCCATGTTAAGACTATTTCATACTGCAGATTGGCATCTTGGCCATTGTTTACAGGGTGTATCACGACAACTCGAGCATCAGCTGTTTTTGGATTGGCTACTATTGGAGTTACAAAATAAACACGCAGATGCGTTGATTGTTGCGGGTGATATTTTTGATTCAGCCAATCCATCAGCCGCCGCTCAGGCTCAGTTGTATGAGTTTTTAGTTAAAGCCAGAACACAATTGCCGCGATTAAATATTGTCCTGATCGGTGGTAATCATGACTCTGCAAGTCGTTTGGATGCGCCATCGTCCATTCTTAATGCACTGGGAGTTACCGTTGTCGGTGGTTTAGTACGTGAAGAGGGCGCTATTAACTGGGATAGATTGTTGGTGCCGCTGACGAATGCAACCGGCGATAGTAAAGTGTGGTGCGGCGCCATGCCATTTTTACGAAACGCCGATTTACCTTCGACTGCCAGGGAAGGCGGGAGTGTCGCAAAGGGTATGGAACCAATGCGACCGACTGAGCAGGAGGATGAGCCGTTAATTTCAGGTGTTAAAACCCTTTACGCAGAATTGTTTGATGCCTTGCAGGCCAAGGCCACGCAAGATGAAGCGTTGATTTTAACAGGACATTGTTACATGGTGAATGGCTGTGTATCAGAACTGAGTGAGCGCAAAATATTAGGGGGGAATCAACATGCATTGCCGGTTGATTTATTTCCGGAAAATATTGCTTACGTCGCCTTAGGCCATTTACATCTGGCGCAAACGGTGGGTAAAAATGAACATATTCGTTACAGCGGTTCACCCATTCCTTTGTCCTTTGATGAAAGTCATTATCAACATCAAGTCATTCAGGTGGATATTAAAAAAGGTCAGCCCGTGGAAACCCTTAGCCTTAAAATTCCTCGTAGTATTGAGTTGATAAGACTTCCAAACAGCAAAGATTTTGACAGTTTATCGGCTGTGCTCGCGCAATTAAAGCAGATAGATTTTGATCATAATCTAGCGGCCGAGCTAAGACCGTTTGTTGAATTAAGAATCAAACTTGAAAAGCCTGAGCCGGGTTTGCGTCAGCAAGTTGAAGACGTTATTTCAAAATTACCCGTACGTTTATTGAAAATATCCATCGCTTACAGTGGCAGCAACAAAAGTTTAGCCGATGTAAAAATTGAAGAAAGGCTGGAAGAACTGCAACCGCTGGACGTTTTTCAGCGATGCTATCAGAACAAGTTTGATCAGGAAGCACCGGAAAATATGAATACGTTATTTAATGAGTTGTTGGAAAATTTCAGGGCAAAACAATAATGCGTATTTTAGCAATTAGAGGAAAAAACCTAGCTAGTTTGGCAGAGCCTTTTGAGATTTTGTTAAATGAAGGCCCTCTGCAACAAGCCGGCTTGTTCGCGATTACGGGGGCTACCGGTGCAGGTAAAAGTACTATTTTAGATGCCTTATGCCTTGCGCTCTATGACAAAATGCCACGCTTGCCGGATGGTCACGGTTTTGCTGTAGGGCATAAGGATGAAGATGAAAATCTACGTGTTACCAGTAATGATGTACGTTCTATTTTACGTCGAGGTACCAGTTCTGCTTATGCTGAAGTCGATTTTATCGGCAAAGACAAACACCACTATCGAGCCCGTTGGGAGGTCCGTAAAGCCGGCGGTAAGGTGAGCGGTAGGTTACAGGCGCAGGAGATAATATTAAGCGAGATTGATAGCGGTCAGCGAATTGGGCAGGGTAAAAAAAATACACTGGAGGCTATCAGTGAATTGATTGATCTTAATTTTGATCAGTTTCGTCGTTCTGTATTATTGGCGCAAGGTGATTTTGCTGCCTTTTTGAAAGCAAAAAAAGACGAACGATCCAGTCTTTTGGAACGCATAACCGGTACGGATATTTATTCTGAATTGTCTATTGAAGCCTTCGATCGAGCTAGGACAGAAAAAGAAGCATTAAATCAGATTATTGGTCGTATGCAGCATTTGATCCCTTTGGACAATGAGGCACGTTTAAATCTGGAACAACAGCGTGATCAATTTGGTCAGCAATTAACTGATTTAGATAAGCAGATTAGTGGCAATCAAAAAAATATTGCTTGGTATGTTGAGCTTAAAAAAAGACAGCAAGCACAGCAGTTAGCACATGAAACACACCTCCACCAACAACAGGTGTGGGATGCCACTGAAGCTGAGCGATTGATGATTCAAAACGTTGAAGCCGTGCAGCCGTTACAGCCGTTGTTAAGTCATTATAAAGTTGCCAGCGATGACTGTTTGGACGCAGAAAACACACTCAACACTAGCCGCCAATTACAAATAACGGCTGAAAGTGCCTTGCAAGGTGTCAAAGCTAAATTGATTCTTTGGTTCGATCAACTGCAAACCGCCGAACAGCAACAACAGCAGGCCCAACCTGCGTTAATAAGTGCACGGGATTTGGATACTCGCCTTGAGGTAATTCAACAGGCTATTAAGGTGTTGGTTGCTGAAGAACTGATGCTAAATAAGACGCTACACATTGAGCGGCAACGACACCAGTGTTTACTAGCACAGCAAGCTGAAAAGACCGCAAGCCATGTACAGTTAATGAGCTGGCTAGAGAGCAATCAAGCACTCAAACCCATTGCGGCTGAGTGGAATCGCTGGGAAGGTGAGTTGAAACGTTATCAACTGCTTAATAGCCAAAAAACAGCGAATGCGTTGGCGTCCGAAAATCTTAAAGGTTTAGTTAATAAAACCGAGCCGGTTTTAGGTGCGTTAAAGACAGCGATTGATGAAAACAACCAGCAACAAGAACAGTCTCTGGTTCGGCTTGAGCATTTGAAAGCGCAGGTCAGGCTAGTGTCGCTGGATGTTTTGTATCAAGAAAAAGGTACGCTTGAAAACAGTCTAAATGCAGTGAATGGCGCTGTCAATTTGGCTAATCAGGCGTTGGAACTGGAACAGCAGATACAACAAGATACGGAAAAACTGACGGCTACTGAACAGCTTATTAGGGGTGCCACTGAAGAATTGCATGCAGTAACTCAACAACAACTCGGTAATAATCTGGTGCTGGAAGAAGCCCAAAAAGCGCTGAATTTACTTCAGGCAACCACGCATAAAAATGCCGAGCAATTTCGGCAGTTATTAAGTAAAGATCAGCCGTGTCCGGTTTGTGGAGCGCTTGAGCATCCCTGGAGTGATGATGATAATACGCGTGCGAAATTACCTGCTTTTTTTAATGAGCAGATAACCGCTCAATCAGCACGCGTTCAAGAACTGCAAAATCAGAAAGAAATATTCATTAAAAAGAGCGCGGAATTAAATAAAACACAGACGCATCTGTTGGAAAGCCTGCGTGATTATAAGGCTTCTTTACCGCAAGCGCGGGCGAAACTGGAATTCTTAAATAAGGAATGGGATACCTTAGCATTGCCTGAGAAACCTGATTGTTTGGTTACCGATACGACTTTGTTGCCCCTACTCAATATGCGTAATGAAAATTTTTTGAGTAGGTTAGCGCTTAGTAAAGCTCAAGAAAAAACCGCGCTTGATTTACAAAATCAGCTAAAGGATGCACAAGCATTGCTTGATGCAACCTTGCTAAAAACAGAAAGATTAGCTAACGACTATACCGAATTGGACAGGCAATTCACCAAGTACGCAGCCGATCTTGAACATAGCAACGCCATTATTTTACAACAAGAAAGCCAACTGCAAGAGATTGTCCAGGTGTTACAGCGACCGTTTGCGCAACTAGAAAACTGGGAGATGTATTTACACGGTTCGTATGCTGAACTTACAGTCAATGTACAAAAATTTCAGCAAACCGAGCAAGCACTTGCCAGCGCAAAAACCGAGTTGGTTGACATCAATCATAATGAAAAATTGGCGGCGCAGACTTTGGCGCAATGCCAAAAACATTATCAAGACAAACAAACTGAAGTTCAGCGTAAAACACAAGAAAAGCTAATCTTGGCGACAGAGCGCGAGGGACTTTTACTAAGTTTGGCTTCGGGAAAAGCGATGTCAGCGGATAATTATGAACAAAGCATCAACCAAACCTTACAGATAGCAAAAACAGCTCATCAAGAAGCGACTAATAGGGCTATGCAACTTGAAAAAGAACTAGCAATTATTCAGCAGCAACAACAACATTGGCAACTTGAAGCCACTCGCCGACAAAATAATCTGGAAACAGCGTTAATTACACTTAATGACGCACTGAAAAAAAAGGCGGTTACCCTTGAGCAGTTAACCGAACTGCTTAAACATGATGACGCTTGGTTGAGCGAACAGAAAGCCAATAAGCAACTTCTTGAGCGGGCATTACAAGAAGCGACGGCTTTATTGAAAGTCAAAGTTGATGAATATCTCCAACACCAAAGCCAAACCGTTGAGGTAACGGAAGAAGTGGCCGATCAAACAGCGGGTGAATTACAGTCGCATAAGCAAACGCTAAGCTCGCAAAAAGAAGAGCAACTTTTGCTACTTCGAGAAGATGATAAAAAAATCATAGGGAGTCGTCATTTAAAAACCGAATTGGATGCCCAACAGCATCGCTGGCAACAATGGGAAAGTCTGAACGAAGTGATCGGTTCTAGCAACGGCTCAAAATTTCGAGTATTTGCGCAAAGCTTGACCTTAGAAGCCTTGCTTGCGCATAGCAACCAGCATCTTGAAGATTTTGCTAAACGCTACCACTTACAGCGCGTGCCCGGCAGTGATTTAGAGTTACAGATTATAGATCGTGATATGGCGGATGATGTGAGAAGTGTTCATAGTTTGTCTGGCGGCGAAAGTTTTCTAGTCTCTTTGGCATTGGCTTTGGGCTTGGCATCGCTCTCATCAAATAGAACACAGGTTGAATCTTTGTTTATCGACGAAGGTTTTGGTAGTCTTGATCCGGAAACCTTAGATATCGCCATCGCCAGTTTGGATACTCTGCAAGCTTTGGGCAGAAAAGTGGGTGTTATTTCACATGTGCCCATTTTGGTTGAGCGTATTGGCGCTAAAGTCGTCGTTGAAAAACAGGGCGGGGGGCGAAGTACTGTTGTAATGATGGGTGGGTATTAATAGTTTAGGCCGGCTAAAGGCTGGTTAAAAGCAGGTATAATGATATAGGTACGCTATTGTGCAAAAAACGTTCACTATAACCGCAGCTCAATTCCCTTCTTACTCAACCTGAATTAATGGCAAAATTAAATCCTCAGCAACAAGCCGCCGTTAAAGCAATAGATCATCCCTTATTAGTGCTTGCCGGTGCAGGTAGTGGGAAGACGCGCGTGATTACAGAAAAGATTGCTTACCTAGTTAAGCAAGGTATTTCCGCGAGACATATTGCCGCGGTTACTTTTACTAATAAAGCGGCCCGAGAAATGAAAAGTCGAGTATCTAAGTTGCTTGATGATACGCAAATACGTGGGTTACGAGTATCTACTTTTCATTCTTTGGGGCTAGATATATTAAGAAAAGAACATAAGGTGTTAGCGTATAAGGCTGCGATTACCTTGTTCGATGAACAAGATAAACTGACGCTGTTAAAAAACCTTATTAATCATGGCGCAAAAGATTGTGATATAGATAATCTGGATCGTTATGCTCAGCAAATTGGTCAATGGAAAAATGCGTTTATTACGCCCGAACAGGCGCTAACCTTAGCGACAAAAGAGCAGGTTGCGTCGGCAGGAATCTATAATGAATATACACGTAGTCTAAAAGCTTATAATGCCGTCGATTTTGATGATTTGATTTTACTGCCCGTGTTACTGTTTCAGGAGCATCCTGCTGTATTGGAAAAATGGCAAAATAAAATTCGCTATTTATTGGTAGATGAATATCAAGATACTAATATCACCCAATATCAGTTGGTTAAATTATTAGCAGGTGCATTGGGACGCTTTACTGTTGTGGGTGATGATGACCAATCTATTTATGCTTGGCGGGGTGCGCAGCCAGAAAATCTAGCGCAGTTACAAAAAGATTTCTCTCGTTTACAGGTAATTAAATTAGAGCAAAACTACCGCTCTACTGGCCGCATACTTAAAGTGGCTAATCATCTTATCGCTAATAACCCCCATGCGTTTGAAAAGCGACTTTGGAGTGAATTAGGTTATGGCGATTCTCTCCGTGTCTTAAGCCATAAGAATGACCAAGATGAAGCCAAGCAGGTTATCTCGGAAATTATTCATCATAAATTTAAGACGGGTAGCCGTTATCAAGATTATGCCATTTTATATCGGGGTAATCATCAATCCAGATTGTTTGAACAAGGGCTCAGGGAAAATAATATCCCTTATTTAATTAGCGGCAGCTCTTCATTTTTTGCCAATTCAGAAATCAAAGACATTCTGGGGTATTTACGTTTATTTGTTAATCAGGATGATGATGCGGCCTACTTACGCATCATCAATACGCCTAGGCGTGAAATTGGTCCGACGACCTTGGAGAAGCTGGGTAGTTATGCAAATGATCGGCATGTAAGTTTATTTGCAGCGAGTACTGAGATGGGCTTAACTCAAAAATTATCGGATAAATCAATTCATAGGTTACAAAAATTTCATGACTGGGTAGTTGACACAGCTCAGCGTATTAACACAGGCGACACGTTTGCTGTGATAGAGTCTGTGATAAATCATATTGGTTATGAACAGTTTTTAAAAGAAGACAGCAAAAGCAAGGAGTCCGCTGAGCGCAAAATAAAAAATGTTTATGAACTGATCGAATGGCTAAAACGTATCGCCGATAAGGAAGCAGAGAGCCAGAAACCCTTAGCTGAAATCGTTGCTAAAATTATGCTAATGGATATTATGGAAAGAAACCAAGAGGCAGAAGTAAGTGATCAAGTGAGTTTAATGACCTTACATGCGGCGAAAGGTTTGGAGTTCCCACATGTTTTCTTAATTGGTATAGAAGAAAATATTTTGCCTCATCAAAGTAGTATTGACAGCGATAATATAGAAGAAGAACGTCGTCTTGCCTATGTGGGCATCACTCGCGCACAACGCACTTGTACCTTTAGTTACTGCACGCATCGTAAGCGTTATGGTGAAATTAGTGAATGTGAGCCCAGTCGCTTTTTAAATGAATTGCCCGCTGAGGATCTAGAATGGATTAATAAGAAGCAATTAACAGCGGAAGTGATTAAAGAGCGTGGTAAAGCGAATCTGGCGAACTTGAAAACGATGTTATCGTAAGTAATCCCTAATCCAGCTAAGCTTTTAGCTCAGCTGGATAACCTTCGGAAGGGGATTAACGCAATTAAGGATTTTTAGACGGAATAGGCTCTAATAATATCTTTCACAATACCTGAGCGAACGATATCTTCAACTGAAAATTCGACGATACCTACTTTTTTAGTGTGTTTGAGTCGAATAACGGCATCGGCAAGACCTGATTGACTGGGTATGTCTTTTTGCTCTAAATCGCCATCGATGATGACTTTGCAATTATCTCCAATACGCGTTAAAAACAATTTCATTTGGCTGGGTGTTGTGTTTTGTGCTTCATCTAATATCGCCCAGCAATTCTTAAAAGTACGTCCTCGCATAAAAGCTAAAGGCATGGCACATATGCGTTTGTGTTTTATGAGATAGTCTACTTGTGATCGCCCAAGTCGTTCATTGAATATCTCTCTAAAGGGTTCAATATAAGGTGCGTATTTTTCTTCAAGTTCACCAGGAATAAAGCCAAATTTTTCCCCAGCTTCAACGCCAGGTCGACTCAATAAAATGCGATCAATTTTTTTCTCTCTAAGCATATCAGCGGCTAAACCGGCTACGACGTAGCTTTTACCGGTGCCTGCTGGGCCTATGCCAAAAGTGATGGTGTTATCAAGGATAGCGTTGATGTAAGTTGCTTGAGCTTTGGTTAGTGCTTGTAGTGGTTCTAACGTTTTTCTCTCTATAAGGTGGTCTACAATGTCTAACAGTTCAAAATCATCATTTTTAATGAATTTACGACTATCTCTTCTACGATAAGTCATTTGTCTTTCAGAGGTTTTTATTGCCGCTTTTTTAGACATACATTCACTCCCAGTTAGGACGTTAACAATAGGTTAGTATCTTTTTTGGCCAATCATGTCGAACTAATGTCAGTTAATTTATAGCAGAGTTGTCTCCAGTTTGTCAGTAGAATTTAATAAGTAAAGTCGGATTGATGGTAAGAAAAGTTATTCACGTAAAATAATGAAACGTTGTTGCATGTATTGAATGCCGAGTAAGTCGGTTTGATAACTGGGCAGTAAGCATTTTGAAGGTCATTCAGCATGGAAGTGGGCCTTGTACTTTTCAAATTTGTTCTTATTATTGAAGTAAGTTGTGACAGGATAATGACGATTTACTGTAACTACTCGCCCCGTATAGATCCCAGTTTGCCAGCCAGAGCCATTTGAACGGCAATAAGCGGGTTATATCCTTTGTTCGCCATCGTTTGTAGATAGCTCGATATTCGACAATAAGCCTGCGCATAAAGTTCTGTCCTGAAACAACCG
>CAMDWT010000012.1 GCA_945877505.1 Crenothrix polyspora | reverse complement strand
AAGACCCACAGCAATTATTGTAAGTAAGTGATCTATTCCTATGAAGGGGTGTAGTAAGCCCGCTATTAAATCAGTGCTTTGATCGCTGATAGCGTGCGCACTGGCGGGCGTGATATAAGACATAATAAGGATGACAGCTAATAATGGTGTTATTTTCTTCATAATAATGTCTCTCTAATAGTTAACCGTTGACTACAAAAATAGGGTAATTGACTTTGCTTTCGTGAGACGTTGTAACCGTTATCTGGCTTGGTGTGTATTTTTGCAAGCGAATAACAGTCAGCTTAAAAAGTGTTATTGAAAAAAATGATCTTCATTATCATCCAGTTCTAAGTCGAGTGATTCGCCAGGAATTCTTTTCTCTTCCATTGCCCAACCCCCTAAATCAATCAACCTGCAACGTTCACTACAAAAAGGTTTGTACAACTGTTCAGGTATCCAGCTAACGGGGCATTTACAGGTTGGACATTTTACAATAATAGACTTAGCAATGGATGACATTAGAATAAACAACAGGTCAGCGTGAAGGGAATGTCCTTAGTACTTTGTGTTGGTCGATTGTTATCGCCAATCGTTTCCATAAAACGGATGTTACATCGATGCTTGCCCCCACTAATTTCAGCAAAATAGGGCAATGAACTATCCAGGGTTACTTTGATAAGTTGAAAAGGTTGGTTTTTATCTAAGGTGATCTGGAAAAAACCGGTAATAGCCGTTTCAGCTTTGCCTGATCTGCTATGACGAATAAAATTGAGCATAAAATCGATTGCAGTATGGATTTCAATAAAAGGCTTGCCCCAATTACGGAGATCATTTGCACAGATAGACGCCTCTTGTTCTAACCAATAGTGATACTCAGGCAAATCAAATGAACAGGTTCCGCCAGGAATGGAACTGCGTTGCGCAATGCTTTTGAATAACGCATTGTCAATAATATCATCACCGATTTTCCCAGTAATGAGTTGAATTTTTTTGGTAAGTTGTCCTAGTTGATCGAGGATAACATCCAATTTTGCTTTATCAACACCTTCACTACTGGCCATTTTATTAAGCACTGATGCTTGTCGACTGAGCTCTTTGAGGATTTCAGATTTCAAATCATTACGTTTGAAAATTGACATAATATCTAGTAAAACAGCGATGGCTGCACGTTTGTCAGCCATGGAAGTCCCGGCCGAGAAATGGACGAATTGTAAGAAAAGTTGTTCGAGTCTTATGAAAACACGGAAGCGTTCATTAAGTGGAAATTCATAAGTAATAGTGTTATTCACAGACAAGTTTATCCTGGCGAGTGCTTAATGAATGGTAGAAATTGTGCAGTGTTTTAATGTGTTCTGCAAGTCGATTGTTAGTTTCTGAATTATCGATAAGATCATCTGCCTTAGCTCTTCTGAAAGTGCGAGTTACTTGATTATCTATTATTGATTGTATGCTTTTTAAAGACATATTGTCACGTTTTTGTAGTCGCATGATTTGTGTTTCAACGGAGCAGTCGACAACTAATATACGGTCAACAAGATGGGTCATATTGGTTTCTAACAATAGTGGAACACAAATAATACAATAGGGCGTGTTTTTTATTTGTTTAACGGCTTCATTTAGAGCTTCATATATTAAGGGATGGAGCAGGTTTTCTAATAACTGCTTTTTTTCAGGATCAGAAAAAATAAGTTCACGGAGCATGCTTCTATTGAGACTACCATCCTTGTTTAGTATGTTTGAACTAAATAATCTCTTTAGTTCAGCAAGGGCAGGTTGACCGATAGCAACTAATTGGTGTGCTATCTCATCAGCATCTATAACCGGTATGTTTAACGTTTCGAAAATACGAGAGACTGTTGATTTGCCACAGCAAATGCCACCGGTCAGTCCGATTTTTAGCATGCGTTTAAAAACCTGCGCTATTGAAATAAAAGGTATTCAGATCATTACCCCATATTAACGCCAGCCAGCCAGAAACGGCTAAATAAGGGCCAAAGGGTATAGGCGCGTTACGATCCTGTTTATTTAAAGAAATCATCAGTAAACCAATAATGGTGCCCACTAAAGATGATAACAAAATGATAAGGGGTAAATAGTGCCAGCCTAGCCAAGCACCTAATAAAGCCAGTAATTTGAAATCACCATAGCCCATGCCTTCTTTTTTAGTTAGGATTTTGAACAAATGATAGAGGCTCCAGAGGCTTAAGTAGCCAGCAATTGTTCCGATAATACTCGCATGGGTATCCGTAAAATAGCCAAATAGACTTAAAGCTATGCCTAGCCAAAGTATGGGTAGGGTAATATTATCAGGTAATAATTGGTGATCTATATCTATAAAGCTAAGGCTAATTAAAGACCAGGTCAGAATTAAGGCAAATACAGTTTCCAGAGTATAGCCAAAATGCCAAGCAACTATGGCTGAGGTTAAACCGGTAAAGAGTTCAATAACTGGATACCGGAGGGAGATCTTGCTTTGACAGGCTGAGCATCTACCCTTTAGTAAAAAGTAACTAATAACGGGTATGTTATGGTAGAACTTAATAGGTACATGGCAATTAGGGCAATGGGATAAAGGTAGTGCTAAATTGAAAGGTTCAAGCTGCAGGGTATTGCTTGCGTCAATTTGTAAATAGTCTGTGCATTCACTGCGCCAGTTCCTATGAAGGATAATCGGTAATCGGTAAATGACAACATTAAGAAAACTGCCTATCATTAAACCTATTACAAAAACCAAACTAACTAAGAAATAGGGTAATTGTAAGAATATAGTAAGACTATCGGTCATAAATTTTTAATTTTAGCTTAAATGATTGAACGGTTTTGGAACCATTTTAAAGGCCAGAAATAGAGTAGAAACATACCAATATTAGCCTACAGCCGCACCCATTTTGAAAATAGGTAAATACATGGCGACGATTAAACCGCCGATCAGAATCCCTAATATAACCATGATAATGGGCTCCATTAAGCTACTTAGGTTATCCACTAAATTATCCACTTCTTCTTCATAGAAATCTGCAACCTTGGCAAGCATTGCATCCATAGAGCCTGATTCTTCACCTATGGCCACCATTTGTTGGACCATGTGGGGGAAGAGATTGGTTTGCTGCATGGCGTACTTGAGTCGCTGTCCGGTGGCGACCTCTTCACGCATTTTGAAAACAGCTTCAGAATAAATGATATTACCACAGGCACCCGCTACAGACTCTAGCGCATCTACTAAAGGGACGCCGGCAGCCGACATGGTTGATAAAGTTCTTGAAAATCGTGCAATAGCTGATTTATTTAAAATTAGACCGACCACAGGTACTTGTAATAAAGTTTTATCGAGGAAATGATTAAAGGCTTTTGAGCGCTTTTTGAAGTAAATAAAGATATAAACTGATGAAATAATAATTCCCAGAACTATCCACCACCAAGATTTTAGCCATTCAGACATGTCTACAACCATTCGTGTGAAACCGGGTAAGTCGGCGCCAAAACTTTTGAACATGTCTTCAAATACGGGCACAACAAAGAGTAGTAGTATGGCTGTAACGATAAAGGCGACCACTATAACGGCAACCGGATAGGTCAGCGCTTTCTTTATTTTTTTCTTCATGGACTCTGTTTTTTCTTTGTAAGTAGCAACTTTATCCAAAAGTGTTTCTAGTATCCCAGCATGTTCGCCAGCATCTACCAAATTACAAAATAACTCATCAAAATGAAGTGGGTTTTTTTTTAGTGCTTCAGCGAGAGTATCGCCACTTTCAATATTGGCTTTTATACTTAATAGCATGTTCTGCATGCTTGGATTTTCATGGCCTTTGCCAATAATGTCGAAGGATTGGACCAGAGGAATGCCCGCGCCCAACATGGTCGCTAATTGCCTTGAAAAAACAGCAATATCTCCGGGTGTTATTGCTTTTACTCGTGCACTAAATAGTGGCTTGGGCTTTTTTCTTACTTTGGTAACGATAAAACCTTGTCGCCTCAGTTCGGTTTTTGCTATTAGTTCACTTTTGGCAGGAATAATCCCCTTTATTTTTTTTTTGTTTTTATCGATACCTTCCCAGAGAAAGTCAATTTGATCTGATTTATCTATCATTTTTATTCCTTGGTCACTCTATCAATTTCTTCTAAGCTGGTAATGCCCATGCGAACCTTATTCAAGCCTGAAGCACGTAAATCATTGATGCCTTCTAATTTGGATTGTTCTGCCAATTGCATAGCATTACCACAATTGAGTATAAGTGCCCGCATTTTTTCACTTAAGGTCATGACTTGGTAAATACCTACTCGACCTTTGTAGCCATTGGTACAACGCTCACAACCAACAGGACTGAATATTTTTAAACTTTTTAATTCATCATCTTTAAAGCCAGCCGAGAGAAGAATATTGTCAGGAAAGTCAGCGGGTACTTTGCAGTGTTCGCATAAACGTCTAGCTAGACGCTGAGCCATAATTAAAATAACAGCGGAAACTATATTGAAGGGTTCTATGCCCATTTGCATCAGACGATTCAACGTTTGCGGGGCATCATTGGTATGCAGAGTCGATAAAACTAAGTGGCCAGTTTGAGCCGCTTTGACGGCTATTTCTGCAGTTTCTAAGTCGCGAATTTCACCGACCATAATAATATCTGGATCTTGACGAAGAAACGCTCGCAAGGCATTGGCAAATGTTAAGCCTGCTTTAACATTCATATTGACTTGATTGATACCCTCTACTGTTATTTCGACGGGATCTTCTGCTGTACATATATTACGTTCAATACTGTTAAGTATGTTTAAGCCGGTATAAAGAGTAACTGTTTTACCACTTCCTGTAGGGCCAGTGACTAAAACCATCCCATAAGGTTTGTTGATTGCATTTAGGAAAAGTTTTTCTTGTTCAGGCTCAAAACCAAGCTTTTCAATGCCAATTTGAGCGCTGGTAGGATCCAAAATACGCAAAACAACCTTCTCTCCGAATAGAGTAGGGCAGGTATTGACTCGGAAATCTATAGCACTTTGTTTGGAGAGCTTTATTTTTATACGTCCATCCTGGGGTACGCGTCTTTCGGCAATATCCATTTTAGCCATTACTTTGATTCTAGAAATAATTCTATTGGCAATGTTGGGTGGCGGGCTCGCTGTTTGGTAGAGCATACCATCCGCTCTAAAACGAATACGGAAGTTATTTTCATAAGGCTCCATGTGTATATCTGAAGCGCCTTTTTTTATGGCATCCAATAAGATTTTATTAACAAATCTAACAATAGGAGCGTCATCAATTTCAGTGTCTATGTCCATTTTTACGGACATATCATCACCGCCACCGGTAAAGTCTAGATTTTCAAGGTCATCATCAAGCTGTTCGGTTATTGAGGTTTCTATGGCTTCCATTGAAGCTTCAATGGCCTTAAGCAGTTTGTCTTCTTCTACTAGAATGGTTTCAGTATTAAGTTGACTATGAAATTTAATTTCGTCTAAAGCTAGTATATTAGTTGGATCTGATAGGGCTATAAATAATGTTTTACCGCGAACAAAAAGAGGGAGCGCTTTATGTTTACGTATTAATTTTTCATTAAGTAAATGTATTGGGAGATTTCGAAGATCTATCGCATTAAGATCAAATAAAGGAACACCATATTCAACCGAAGCCTTCATTGCGATAACGTGAGCATCGATAATTTTATTGGCAACAAGGTAACTCAACATCGGGGTTTTTGTTTTTTGCGCTCTCTCATTATGAATATTTGCTTCATTTTCAGAAAGTAACCCCTCTTCAATTAAGTGCTTAATAAAAGCACTTAATTGAAGGTCTGTTGGTGCGTTAGGTGACATATAATGTTATTTAAATTTAATGTTATAGATGCGTGAAACAGTTACATACTAAAATAGTATAAGGTGGGTTAGTGTAATTTGCCCTAACCCCGTTGTATAGACTTAACTTCTGCATAATATTGATAGCAGTATAGATTATTTTTAGTGCTTTAATTATAGAGATTGTATTTTAGTGTGTTGTTGCTCAAGATTATTAAGATTTGACAGTAAATCCGCTAGTTTAGCTTTTTCTTTGTCTATAACTTCCGGAGGTGCTTTATCAATAAACGTTGGGTTACTTAATTTACCTTCAATTCTGGGTAAATCATTTTTGATTTTCTGGATCTCTTTTTCTAGGCGCGCAAGCTCAGCTACTTTATCAATTAAGCCGGCCATTGGTATTAAGATTTTCAATTCACCAATTAAAGCAATAGCCGATTCAGGCGTGACGTCATCTGTATTTAACCAAGTTATAGATTCTAAGCGGCCCAGTTTTTGTAAATAGAGTTGGCTATTACTTAGATAATCCTTGTCAAGAGTAGAGCCATTTTGTAGTAATACAGGTAATGGTTTACCTGGCGCAATATTCATTTCACCCCGAATACGACGGACACCCAGAATAAAGTTCATCACCCAATTGATTTCTGTAATAGCGGTGTTGTCGATACTTTCTTCTTCAGCAACTGGATAAGCTTGTAACATGATAGTGTCAGCTGTAATACCGGCTAATGGTGCAACACGTTGCCAGATTTCCTCTGTGATGAAAGGCATAATAGGGTGCGACAAGCGTAAAATAGTTTCTAAAACGGTTAATAAGGTTTTGCGGGTTCCACGTTGTAGATCGAGATCATCAGATTGTAAGGATATTTTTGCTAATTCGAGATACCAGTCGCAGTATTCATTCCAAGTGAATTCATAAAGCGCTTGCGCGGCTAAATCAAAACGATAGTTTTCAATAGCGTTGCTAGTCGTTGCGATGACTTGATTTAATCTAGAGATAATCCAACGATCAACTTGCGTATAAGCACAAGGGGCATTAGTTAGGCCATTATCATGCTCCTCTGTGTTCATGAGAACATAACGAGCGGCATTCCAAAGTTTGTTGCAAAAATTGCGATAACCTTCGGTACGGGCAAGATCAAAACGAATATCTCTTCCCGTTGAGGCTAATGAGGCAAAAGTGAAGCGTAAGGCATCGGTACCGTAAGATTGAATGCCATCAGGAAAATGTTTGCGGGTATCTTGTTCTATTTTCTTAGCTAAATGCGGTTGCATCATACCCGCGGTACGTTTTGCAATTAAAGCCTCTAAAGTTATACCGTCTATGATATCAATCGGATCAAGGACATTACCTTTAGATTTAGACATTTTTTGGCCTTCGGCATCACGCACCAAACCGTGGATGTAAACTTCTTTAAAGGGTACTGCACCTTGAAACTTTAAGCCCATCATAATCATTCGGGCTACCCAGAAGAAAATAATGTCAAAACCAGTCACTAAGACGCTGGTGGGATAATGTTTGGAGAGTTCTTCTGTGTTTTCTGGCCAACCTAGTGTTGAGAAAGGCCATAGTGCAGATGAAAACCATGTATCTAATACATCTTCGTCTTGTTTTAAAGCATAGTCAGCCGGTAGTTGGTGTTTGTCACGGATGCTTTGCTCAGAATTGCCGACATATATATTGCCTAGATCGTCATACCATGCCGGTATCCTATGTCCCCACCAGATTTGTCGTGAAATACACCAGTCTTGAATATTACGCATCCAGTCAAAATAAGTATTTTTCCAGTTGTCTGGAACAAACTTAATATCGCCATTTTCAACAGCGGCAATCGCAGGTTCAGCCAAGGGTCCGACTTTTACGTACCATTGATCAGTGAGTAAAGGCTCTATGACACTATTAGTTCGGTCGCCTCTTGGGACCATGAGTTTATGATCCACTATTTTTTCAAGTAAACCCACATCGGTAAGGTCAGATATGATCTGTTTACGCGCAGCAAATCGTTCAAGGCCGCAATATTTTGTAGGGATTAAGGTGTTCTCATCCTCTTCATTATCACGAATCGTTGCATCAATTGTGAAAATGTTAATTAAGCCGCCATGAGGAAGTTCTTGAATAACCGAAGTATGGCGGTGGCGTGTCCAAACATCGTAGTCATTAAAATCATGGGCAGGCGTTATTTTGACGCAACCGGTGCCAAATTCTGGATCAACGTATTCATCTGCAATAATTGGAATTCTTCGTCCAGTTAAAGGTAGTTCAACAAATTCGCCTAGTAAATGTTTGTAGCGATCATCATTGGGGTGTATCGCAACGGCGGCATCACCTAGCATGGTTTCAGGACGCGTGGTTGCGACAACTAAGTACCCTTGACCCTTTGATAAAGGATAGCGCAAGTGCCACATTGAGCCATTTTCCTCTTCGGAGAGTACTTCTAGATCAGAAACAGCAGTGTGTAAGACCGGATCCCAATTAACAAGGCGTTTACCGCGATAAATCAAACCTTCTTCATAGAGTTGTATAAAAACTTCCTGTACGGCGTCAGACATGCCCTCATCCATAGTAAAGCGTTCTCTATCCCAATCTAGTGAAGAACCCATGCGACGAAGTTGACGAGTAATGGTGCCGCCTGATTCCTCTTTCCACTGCCATACTTTTTCGAGAAATTTTTCTCGACCGTAATCGTGTCGAGTTTTACCTTCTGCATTACAAAGGCGCTCAACTACCATTTGTGTAGCAATACCCGCATGGTCAGTCCCTGGTTGCCATAGGGTGTTGTAACCTTTCATTCGATGGTAGCGCGTTAGCGCATCCATAATGGTATCTTGAAAGGCATGCCCCATGTGTAAACTACCGGTTACATTGGGTGGTGGAATCATGATGCAATAGGATTCACCTTCAGATTGGGCTGCAAAATAACCTTTTTCTTCCCAGTTTTGATACCAGCGTTGTTCAATTGAATGAGGGGCGTATGTTTTTTCCATGTAAGAATGCTATGAGTTTGCGTTAAATAGGCTTTATTTTAACAGGATTAATGTCAGGAATCAGGTTGGTCGCTTTAAATTTATCGTTATGAGCTACAAGAGAGCATTGAACAGCCAGCGCGTTGTCTCGCCCAATCAGGCCGTTTAGCGGCAAATTTTTCTTTATCGATTTGCTCCTCATAGGGGTGCCGTAATAGCTCCAGCAATTCATTGATCATTGAAAAGTCACCATTTTCTGCTTCATCAATGGCAAGTTGTGCAAGGTAATTGCGCAGGATATATTTAGGATTAACCTTGGACATTTGTTGGTATCTAGCGGCATTGCTTGTCTTATCGTTTTGGATGCGTTGACTGTATCGATTAAGCCAATTGTTCAAATGGGTTTTATAGCTCGGGGTTAGTTGTTCAAGTACGTAATAGCTGGGCGATAAGTGAATAAACGCGGCATTAAAATCAGCGTCATTTAGGGGTATTGATAAACTACAGTCTATTTTGGCTAATTGACGGTAAAAAAGAGTCATATCAGTTTCTACTAATTGCAATAAAGCCAAGAGTTCTGAAAATAGATCATCATCAGTTTCGGGGTTATAAGCTTTCAGCCCTAATTTACTTGCCATCATATCTTGCCAGCCGGTCTCAAAGGTCTTTGTGTAAACATTCATTGCTTGTTGAAGTGGCTCTGCTTGCTCAATAAGTGGATAAATAGCGTTGGCAAGTTGCCCCAGATTCCAAAAAGCGATTTGTGGTTGATTGCCAAAACGATAACGGCGCTCTTGAGAGTCAGTTGTATTGGGTGTCCAGTTCGGATCATAATTTTCTAGCCAGCCGTAGGGACCATAATCAATCGTTAATCCCAGTATTGACATATTATCAGTATTCATAACGCCATGAACAAAGCCAATACGTTGCCAATGTAAGATCATCTCAGCTGTTTTTTTACAGATTTCAGTAAACCAGTCAATATAAGTAGAAGGTGTTGGCGTGCCTAAATGGGGAAAGTCGGTGCGAATGGTGTAGTCGACTAGTTTCTTAAGTAAGCTTATATCTTGGCGAGCGGTCAAGATTTGAAAGCTGCCAAATCGAGTAAATGAAGGGGCAACACGGCAGACAACAGCACCTGGTTCGGCTTTCGGATGACCAGTATAAAACATGTCCCTAATAACACTTTCACCTGTCAACATTAAGCTTAACGCTCGTGTTGTAGGAGCGCCCAAATGATGCATGGCTTCACTGCATAAAAATTCTCGCACAGAGGATCGTAAAACAGCTAAACCATCAGCGTTTCTGGAGTAAGGTGTAGGCCCCGCTCCTTTAAGTTGTAAGGCCCAGCGTTCACCGCTATGATTAATTATTTCTCCGAGATTGATGGCGCGGCCATCACCCAGTTGACCTGCCCAGTTACCAAATTGGTGGCCACCGTAACAGGTGGCATAAGGATCCATACCTGTTAAAAGAGCGTTGCCGGACAAGGTTTTAGTGAAATTATCCGCTTCACAAGCCTCTTCGCTTAAATTCAGTAAAGCAGCAACTTCTTTGGAATAGGCAACTCGTTGAGGTTTTTTGACGGCAGTGGGTTTTACGCGAGAGTAACAAGCCCCGATAACTTGACGGCGGTTATTAAGGGTTTCTTCGTCAGCAGGTAATTCACGTATGAAACAATTATCAAAAACTAACTCATCGAGGTTAGTGAGCTTGGTCTGAGACTTCATCGGTAATTAGAATGTGTTGGGGGTTAGGGTAAAAAATCTAGAAAGTAAATAGCTAACTGAGTGTTGAGAGTGGGTTTAATTTATTACAGGACATAGTCGATCGTTAATTTCTGCCATCATTAAAATGGTTTATTACATAATTGATATCTTAGTTTAATCTACGTTAATGGCTACTTAATAACTCTCGCCGTTATGAATTCAGAGAGTTATTAAGTGCACAATGAGCTAATTTAAATTAGTCGCCGTTATTTCTTATTGAAGTAATAATAACCGCCATACTTTCCTTTTAAGGTCATGCTGTTGTCATTTTTTTCTATGACTGAAAACAGATCAAATCTACTGCTACCTATAATAGCCACCTTTAACTTACCGTCTTCTATTTCGTAAGATACGGGGGGTTGGTCATAGTAAGATCCTTCTCGTGGAATATGTAAAATAGTGACTTTGCTATCTTTAAAAACCCAGGTATCTTCGCGATCTATGGCTTGTTTATCAGTTAAGGAATTTTTGGTTGATTGCAGTTTCCAAGCGCCTTCTACTTCCTCTTTAGATTGTAATGTAACATCGGCATAAGCTGCGCATCCAAACGCAGAGAGACCTAAGAATAGGGCGGCTAGCTTTATTTTTTTCATGATTATTTGTTCCCTTCATTGAAATTAATTTTTGTCCACTCATTCTACTCGCAGGATAATGAAAGATATATTAATAACTCAATTAATATGACCTAGCTCAGCGCTAACCTAAAAAAGTCTAGAGGCAAATGGCTAGAGGTTCCTGTTATCGCTACGTTAAAATCACTAAGCCTAAAGATTCTCATAGCGACTCATATCTAATAACCCCGCTTTTGCGCCTCGATACTTAATATGTTGAAGATTGAACCAGTCAGCTTGTTGCCAGATTTCTGGGTTAGTTCTGCGTATACCAAACTGACTGTAGAAATTGTCTAAATCTGTTTCAGATTTAGCGTGTTGAAGACTATTAATAAATTCATTTATTTGACTGCTGTCCACGCGAAAGAAAAAGTTAGGGTAGCTACCTATAAAGCCTCGATAAATCGTAACGGTATCTTCATTGGGTCGTCTAAGGGAGCCATCAGATAAGATTTTAGATATATTGCTGTAGGCCTTATTAATTAACAAGGTGTAAATCAAATCGTAGTCTGGATTATCTGTTTTTACTCTCAATAAAGACATCTCAGGTAATGCGCTTATTTCAGAGCCTTTACTGTTTGCCAGTTGTTGCAATGCTTTATCCACTAACTGCTGAGTGGATGATGTGTCGGTGCTAATACAAGTATTATCAAGACATTGATTAAGGCTATAGACAGAATCAGCAGCATGACCTAATCGTTGTCTGATTTGATCAAAAAATTCTTTTTTGTAATTAGTGGTTTTGTACTTAACTTGGGATTCATGAGCAATACTAAATAAAGTCTTTGCCGTGCGCCAACTAATTGAACCGTCGTACCATGTTTTATAGATGGCTTGTCTTTGCATGGCCGGCATAAAGCGTAAAAAATTATCTTCAGCATCTTGGCGTAATAGGTCCATATAAGTTCTGCTTGCTATTTGGTGCCCCGCCGTGCCGTATATATTAAAGCCAGCTACTAATAAATAATGTAATCGTTCAAAAATCGGATAATCAAGCACCCAGCCGGTTAAAGGTGTTTTACCTATAAAACCTTTAGCCACTGTTGCACTATTAAAATGCCTAAATATGGTGAGCGCTGCATTTTTATTGTTACCATCGCCATCCCAGATGTCATTTATGTTTAATCCTTGCCCATTACTTAATACTTCATTTATGAAGATATCTTTATTTGTGAGATATTGCCTGCCAAAATCATCATAATTAGTCCATCCAAATAAACCAATTTTATCGGCTTCCTCTCCCGGCAATCCAAGGGTTTGATGGTTTTTAGCAAGAAATTCAGCTGCTTTTTTGGGATAAAACTGACCCGGCTGAATAAAAACAACCCAAAATTGATCTCTTATGCTTTCTGTTGCTATTTCTCCTCGACAGACCGGTCCTTTAGTAAAACCGCTCACAAAGTATTCCGCATCATCCAGTAAAAATTGGTATTTTGAGACATTCGGGATTTCAATGAAGGCTTTAAAGGGATTGGCCGCAACGTCTGGTTGATATGAGGGAAGTATGTTTACTTGATAATCCTCTTTAAAGAAAAGCTCATTGTAACGTTGCATCTTTTGGTCGCTTAATTCATAAACGAAATGTGTTTTGTCGATAATGGTTTCTGTAACAGGCTTTAGTCGGTAATAAAAATTGTCTTTTCCTGGGTCATCATAGGGTCTTGCCGTATTAATTTCTTCTATAGGAAGTCCGGCTTTAGTTTTAGAGCGAACTAGCCGAAAAAACTCATTATCGGGATGTCCTTCAAAATGAATATGCCCGATAAACAGGTGCTCATAAATATATCTAAAGACTAGTTTTTGTTTTAATGAGGAGCCATTAAGATAGTTCTCCCATTTAATAATTGTGTTAAGGGTTTGAGTTGGTAGCGGTTTTCGTGGCTCAACTTTAGCACCTTCTTCTAGCCATTTTATAAGGGTCTTTTCTTCATTAATGGAAAGGCCTGGCATGGCGTAAGGCATCCCCCATTTTGGGTGTTCGTGTTCATATGTGGGGAAATCTTCGACAGTAGGGCATTGTAATGTGTGGTCTAATTCAAGATTAAAATCGCTGTCTAATTTACCCGATACAGGTAGGGGGTTAAGACGTTTTAGCGCTAGAAGCTTGGCTAAAATTGAATTGTCTGTATTAGCTGTTTTCGTATCAATACGTTCATTCAAAATAGGATAAAAATCCTTATTTCGCCACCCTTCAGTTGTTGTTTCATCAATAAAAAGTCGAGTGGGAGTGGTCGCAATCAGTCGGCTTGAGTCATAGACGAGTTGATTAGTTGCTCCTCGATCCAAGCCTTCAATAGAGCCCAGCTTTAACTGACAAGGTGCATCGTAACAGCCATGGCATGAGACACAGCGTGAATCAAGAATTGGTTTTACGTCATTATAAAAAGAGACTTTATGTTGTTCTTGACTGAGGATCGCTTCCTCTGAGGTCAATTGACGCTGTTTTGGTGAGCTAGGACCATATAGAGCTCGATAATCTATGGATTTATAAAAAATGGAACTACAGCCGCAAATGAATAGAAATAGCAAAAATAGAGGCTTTTTAGTTGTCATTTTCTTGGTTTTATCCATAAATACACCTAAGGTGAATTATCAGTAAATTATTTATTGATGCAATCATAGGGTGTGAATGGTTTTGAAGCAATGGACATCTTATTTCTAAATTGATAGGCGCTAGAATAATTTCGTAGGGCTTTAATCGTGAAGTTAAAATAAAAGGGTGTCATCCATTATTTTTGAACTTGAGAGGCTTAGTGTAACAAAAAGTAGGGTTTACGGGAGGTGATAAACCCTACTTAATTTTTTACAGATATTAGTAAACTTGAGTAAGCGCTATCCTTGGCTATTTAAATAATCCTCATAATTACCATTAAAATCAACAATACCATTAGGCGTTAGTTCAATAATGCGTGTCGCTAGTGAAGAAACAAATTCTCTATCATGACTGACGAAAATCAAGGTGCCTGGGTAATTTTCTAAAGCGGTGTTTAGTGATTCAATTGATTCCATATCAAGATGGTTAGTTGGTTCATCCATCACCATGATGTTGTTTTTTTGCAGAATCAATTTGCCAAAGAGCATACGCCCTTGTTCGCCACCTGAAATAACTTTAACTGATTTATTGATATCGTCAGCGGTGAATAATAAACGTCCTAATGTGCCACGAATAGCTTGGTCGTCATCAGATTCTTTACGCCATTGATTCATCCATTCAATCAGTGTCATATTTTCTGCAAAATCATCCGCATGATCTTGGGCAAAATAACCCACTTCTGAGTTTTCTGACCATTTAACTTCTCCACTATCTGGTTTTAAATCACCAACCAGCGTGCGAAGTAAGGTTGATTTGCCGATGCCGTTTGGGCCAATGACCGCAATGCGCTCACCGACGGGAACCATTAAGTTTAGATTCTTGAATAAAGGATTGCCGTCATAACCTTTGCTCAAATTTTCGACTTCGAGGGCTAAACGGTGCAACTTTTTCGTTTGGTCAAAGCGCAAAAATGGATTAACTCGACTGGACGGTTTAACTTCATCCAGTTTTATTTTGTCCAATTGTTTAGCGCGAGAAGTTGCCTGTTTAGCTTTTGAAGCATTGGCTGAGAAGCGACTCACAAAGGTTTGTAACTCAGCAATCTGAACTTTTTTCTTGGCATTTCCAGCTAACAAGCGATCTCTCACTTCTGTTACGGCGACCATGTAATCATCATAATTACCTGGATAAACACGCAATTCGCCATAGTCCATGTCCGCCATGTGCGTGCAAACACTATTTAAAAAATGTCGATCATGCGAGATGATGATCATGGTGCAGTTGCGTTGGTTTAGAATATCTTCAAGCCAACGAATGGTATTGATATCAAGATTGTTGGTTGGTTCATCAAGGAGCATGATGTCAGGATTGGAAAACAATGCTTGAGCCAATAAAACCCGCAGTTTCCAACCAGGGGCTACAGCACTCATTAATCCAGTGTGTTGTTCAAGTGGAATATCAAGGCCTAACAAGATTTCCCCCGCACGTGATTCTGCAGTGTAGCCATTAAATTCTGCGAAGACGGTTTCGAGTTCAGCGGCGTGCATGTAATCATCTTCAGTGGCTTCAAGATTTGCATAAATAGCATCTCTTTCTGACATAGCGGCCCACATTTCGGCGTGGCCCATGAGCACGACATCAAGGACGCGATAGTCTTCATAAGCGAATTGATCTTGGCGTAAATTACCCAAACGTTCATTAGGACTTAGGCTGACATTACCAGCAGAGGGTTCCAGATCACCACTCAATATTTTCATGAAGGTTGATTTGCCACAACCATTTGCACCAATTAGGCCGTATCGATTGCCGTCACCAAATTTGACGGAGACATTTTCAAATAGGGGTTTTGCCCCAAATTGCATGGTAATATTTGCAGTAGAAATCAAGGTATTATTCTCAAGAGTGAAGGTAAGATTGGTTTTTGCTATTTAGTAATTAAGCCATATTTCAGGTTCAATATGAGCGGTATGTTGATCATCACTTATCCAAATCTGTCCGTCTTGGAGATTGATGTTTAATTGCATCGCTCTTTTTGTTAGTTGTGATAATTCGTCAGTGGCGGCTTTTGGAAGGTTAATAACGGTTACATTGGTAAAGCGTTTGAGTTTAGGCTCGATTTGCTTCCACCAAACCATATTGCGCCCACCATAACTGTAGATGATGACTTTCTCAGCTCTATTGGAGGCTTTGCGTATACGTTTTTCATCCGGCATCCCGACGTCTATCCATAATTCAATGTCATCTGTCAGGTTTTTTTGCCAAATATCAGGTTCATCTTCTGAACTTAGGCCTTTAGAAAATTGTAAGTGTTCATGGGCATTTATTACGAAGGCAAGTAATCTTACCATCATACGTTCTTCAGTTTCAGAGGGATGTAGCGCAATAGTAAGGCTATGTGGCTGGTAATAACCCCTGTCAATATCGACTATCTGGCAGTCTGCTTTGTAGATGGTTGACTTAAGCGCCATTGAATGTTTTTGCGTATGATTTAATTAGAGCATTTTATCAGATTTTACAGCTGGAGTATTTTGTCGTTAAATTTTAATAAGAATTTTTCTATTAATAGAGTGGATTACGGGTGTAATTATTTCAATTTATAGTGAATGTTCGGTTACTATATGCTTATTAAAGTTCATTCGTTATTTTTAATAAGTGTTGCTTGATGGATTAATATATCAATTAATTTTGAGCCCTATAGGAGGGCAAATTCTCTGCCATAAGAGGCACTATAAGGCAAATTAAGAATTAAAGCTTTTGTGGGAACTCGTTTTTTTAAAAAACCGATTAAAAATTTAGGAGGATAAATGCTTAATAAAGTTACGTTGATTGGAAGATTGGGTGCTGACCCTGAAGTTCGTTATATGCCAACGGGTGGTGCGGTTGCGAATATAACATTGGCGACTAATTTTAGATGGAAAGATAAAGCGGGTGAGAAAAAAGAGTCAACGGAATGGCATAGAGTTGTTTTTTTTAATCGTTTAGCAGAAATAGCCGGAGAATATCTTAAAAAAGGGGGGCAGGTTTATGTTGAAGGTCGACTGCAAACTCGTAAGTGGCAAGGTCAAGATGGACTGGATCGTTATACCACTGAAATAATTGCTACAGAAATGCATATGTTAGATAGTCGTACGGGTGGTACGGCAAATTTTGGTGGTGACCAAGTCGCTTCAGGCCCAAGTGCCTCTTCATCTAAGCCGACTTATCAAGCGCCCTCAAATGCGTCTAATACGATGCCACCAGCGCCGCCTTCATACGAAGATTTTGATGACGATATCCCATTCTGATAACGTTTAAATTTTTATTTTTTTGTTAAATTCTTAGTCCTTGTCTAAACTAACAGTCAGTACTTTTAAATGGCAAAAACATTTTATTGGTAGATTGCTTCGGCAAATCAATTCTGAATGAAATAGGATTAAGTTTTTATAGCATATGTTAAGTAAACAACTTTTATTATTAGCTACGTTACCCCTCTTGATAGTTGGGTGTTCTGCGACGCAACCACCTGCACCTCTTTATGGAAGTGGTGTTGTTGTGAATAATAACGTAACACCTCCTTTACCAAAACCTAAAAAAATTAAGCCTGTAAAAACAGACGTCATAGTTCAAGAGACGCCAGAAACAGTTAAAATAAAACCATTAGAAGAGCATGCGCCTATCACATCAACAGTTGAGTCGGTGGATCCTGATGCATTAATTCTTGAATCAGGGCGGCAAATACAAGATTCATTAATGGTGGAGCCAGATTTAGGTAACCTCGTTGCTCCCCTAGGGCAAGAGCAGGTAATTCAAAATGAGGGAGCGCCGATTTCTTTGCCCGCTCTACAAAAGCCAGAGGTTTTGGTTCCGCAAGCGTCTACTTTTCAACCTTTAGAAAAGTTTGCGACTTTATCGCCGGCGGTCAGCGCACTTGCTTTAACTGCAAACCAAAGTAGTGTGTCTGGGGATATTGATTCGGCAACCACAACAATCGAACGGGCAATTAGGATAGAGCCACGCAATGCAACGTTGTACTACAAATTGGCGCTATTAAAATTAAAGCAGTCGAAACCCCGATTGGCGGAAGAACTGGCAAAAAAAGCAGCATTATTGGCTTCTAATGATACGCTAATGAAAAAGCATAGTTGGTTGTTAGTGGCTAGGGCGCGTGAGGTTCAAGGTGATTTAAAAGGCGCTAAGGGTGCACGAGATAAGGCTGATACTTTTTAGAGTCTATATCTTTAAGCCGATGAAACCAAAAAATTTATAGAGAGGGTTTTTGTGGTAAATCAAGACTATCGGCCATTTAGCGTCTATGTAATAATTAATACTTAATCAGTCGACTATTTTCTAACCTAAAGGTATTTATAATGGATGAGAACAAAAAGAAAGCACTAGGTGCTGCATTGATGCAGATAGAGAAGCAGTTTGGTAAAGGATCTGTGATGCGCATGGGGGATGTGGCGGCATCTCGTGATATCGATGTGGTCTCTACGGGCTCTCTAGGCTTAGATATAGCGCTAGGTTGCGGGGGCTTGCCTCGAGGAAGAGTTGTCGAAATATACGGCCCTGAGTCTTCTGGTAAGACGACACTGACATTGCAAGTGATTGCCGAAATGCAAAAGTTGGGGGGTACGGCTGCCTTTGTGGATGCGGAACATGCCTTAGACCCAAGTTATGCAGAAAAAATTGGTGTTAATGTCGATGAATTATTAGTCTCTCAACCAGATACGGGTGAGCAGGCCCTTGAAATCACAGATATGCTGGTTCGTTCGGGTGCAGTGGATGTAGTTGTAATCGATTCGGTGGCCGCTTTAACACCTAAAGCAGAAATTGAAGGCGATATGGGGGATTCTCATATGGGCTTGCAAGCACGATTAATGTCTCAAGCTTTACGTAAATTAACGGGTAATATTAAGCGCTCTAATACCTTGGTTATCTTTATTAATCAGATAAGAATGAAAATTGGGGTTATGTTTGGTAGTCCCGAAACGACTACGGGAGGTAATGCTCTTAAGTTTTATGCTTCAGTACGCTTGGATATTCGTCGTATTGGCTCAGTTAAGAAAGGCGATGAAGTTATAGGCAATGAAACTAGAGTAAAAGTAGTAAAAAATAAAGTTGCCCCACCTTTTAGACAAGCAGAATTTGAGATTTTATACGGAGAAGGTATTTCTTTTCTAGGTGAATTAGTCGATCTAGGTGTTAGTTACGGCTTTATTCAAAAGGCAGGATCTTGGTATAGCTATGGCGATGAAAAGATTGGTCAAGGCAAAGATAATGTAAAAGCTTTTCTTAAAGAGCACCCAGAAAAAGCAAAAGAAATTGAACTTAAAATAAGGGCAGAGGCTTTTAGTAAATTAGTGCCGGTGTTGGAAGCACCTGTAATGGATGAAATTTAGTTAGACGTCATTATTTAATCAATACCAGTGAATGAAGATAAGGATGAAATACATGTTAGTACGGCGAAAATAAATCAAGTTTGTATTGGATTATTATCACGTAGAGAACATAGTCAAAAGGAATTGTTAAATAAACTGTTAGAAAAAGGCTATTCTAAGGATATTATTTTGCCTGTTATTGAAGCATTAGTTCTTCAAGGTTGGCAGAGTGATGCAAGATATGCTGAGAGTTATGCACGCTATCGTATCCAAAAGGGCTACGGTCCTCTTTGGATTACTTATGAACTTAAGAAAAAAGGCATTGATGCCTTTATTCTAGATGAGATCATATTGAAAGCCAGCGGGAGTTGGATGGAATTGCTGGAGCAGGTTTATATTAAAAAATATGGCTATGAATTGCTTATGGATCGTCAAGAATGGGCAAGACGCAGTCGATTTTTACTTCATCGCGGCTTTTCAGGCGCTATGATTAGTGCTTTGTTAGACCATTTGAATATTAAATTGTAGGGTACGCTACGTACCATTTTAAAATCACTTATTACCATGAAAAAAATGACTAGCGCTGAATTGCGCACCGCCTTCCTGGAATTTTTTCACCAACGTGGACATTCCATAGAGCCTTCAAGTTCTCTTATTCCTGTTAACGATCCAACCTTATTATTTACTAATGCAGGAATGGTTCAGTTTAAAGATCTGTTTTTAGGTAGAGAGCAGCGTGAGTACAATAAAGCGGTCACTAGTCAGCGTTGTGTTCGTGCAGGTGGAAAACATAACGACCTCGAGAATGTTGGTTACACGGCAAGGCATCATACTTTTTTTGAAATGTTGGGTAACTTTAGTTTTGGCGATTATTTCAAAAAAGAAGCTATTCATTTTGCGTGGGATTTTTTAACTAAAGAATTGGAAATACCAGCCAGTAAATTATGGGTCACGGTTTTTGATGAAGATTTAGAAGCTGAAAATATTTGGTTACAAGAGATTGGTATTTCACCAGAAAGGCTCTCACGAATAGGTGCAAAAGATAATTTCTGGTCTATGGGTGATGTTGGGCCTTGTGGTCCTTGTACAGAAATATTTTACGATCATGGTGAAGAAATTCCTGGTGGACCTCCGGGTTCTGCGGATGAGGATGGCGATCGCTATATTGAAGTCTGGAATTTAGTGTTCATGCAGTATGATAGGTCGGCTGACGGTACATTAACACCGCTGCCTAAGCCCTCAGTTGATACGGGCATGGGTTTAGAGCGAATTAGCGCAGTCTTACAAGGCGTTCATAATAATTATGAGATTGATTTATTTCAATCAGTTTTAAAGACTGCTGCGCAAATTGTTGGTACAACTGATTTAAGTCAAAGTTCTTTACGGGTTGTTGCTGACCATATAAGATCTTGTGCCTTTTTGGTCGCAGATGGTGTAATGCCATCCAATGAAGGTAGGGGTTATGTTCTCCGCCGCATTATTCGACGTGCGATCCGGCATGGCTATCGATTAGGTATACAAGGTGTATTTTTCTATAAGTTAGTTGCACCTTTAGTTGAAGAGATGGGCGAAGCGTTCCCCGAGCTCAAAGCCGCTCAATCGCATGTTGAACAGATATTAAAGAAAGAAGAAGAGCGTTTTGCAGAGACTTTGGTGCAGGGCATGAAGATTCTTGAAGCTTGCGTCTCTAAAATGGAGGGCTCCGTTATCCCTGGTGAGACGGTATTTCAACTTTATGATACCTATGGGTTCCCTGTCGACTTAACGGCCGATTTTGCACGTGAAAATAATTTAACGGTTGATCTCGCCGGTTTTGAAGTCGCTATGACAGCCCAAAGAGAAAGAGCTCGCTCTGCAAGTGGCTTTGGTGCTGGATATAGTCAAGACATAAAGCTGGATAGTCAGACTGAATTTACAGGTTATGAGTGTTTGGATAACCAAGCGCAGGTCGTTGCACTCTTTAAGCAAGGTCAGGCGTGCGATAGTTTGCAAGCTGGAGATGAGGGTCTGGTTGTTTTAGATAAAACACCTTTTTACGCTGAGTCTGGTGGTCAAGCGGGTGATTGTGGTCGCATAACGACAGCCGGTGCTATTTTTGATGTGACAGATACTCAAAAGCAAGGTGGTAATCTTTTTTTACATAAAGGGATATTGATTTCAGGTGTCTTAAATAAAGGTGAATTATGCGATGCACTCGTAAGTGCTGAAAAAAGAAAGTCAACTGAGCTCAATCATTCAGCAACGCATTTACTGCATGCGGCTTTAAGACAAGTCTTAGGCGATCATGTTAGTCAAAAAGGATCGTTGGTTGATGAGGAGCGTTTACGTTTTGACTTTTCACATTTTGAACCTGTGTCGCCGGAACAAATGATAGCCCTTGAGAGAATAGTTAATGAACAAATTCGCTTAAATACCCCCGTTACAGCTAAAACAATGGCTAAAGATTTAGCGGTGCAAGCTGGCGCCATGGCTTTGTTTGGTGAAAAGTATGGTGCAGAAGTTAGGGTTCTACAAATAGGTGAGTTCTCGACCGAACTATGTGGCGGTACACATGTTGAAAGGGCTGGAGATATTGGCTTTTTCAAAATTATCAGCGAGACTGGTGTGGCTGCGGGTGTTAGGCGTATAGAAGGGGTTACGGGGGCAGTTTGTGTGGAATGGGTAGCAAATCGTGATAAAGCATTGTCAAGTATTGCCAGCTTGTTAAAAAGTTCAGTCGATAAAACAGCCGATAAGGTTGAACAATTACTTGAAAAAACGAAGTTATTAGAGAAGCAGATTGAACGACTAAATTCAAAGTTAGCAAGTTCTGCAGGGGACGAGCTTAGTGCTCAAGCAATTGATGTTAATGGAATTAAAGTGCTGGCGGTTAAACTTAATGATGTTGATAGCAAATCTTTAAGGGATCTGGCTGATCAATTGAAAAATAAGTTGGGCACTTGTGCAATTGTTTTGGCAGTTGTTGAAGATGACAAGGTTAACTTGATTGCCGTTGTCTCTAAAGATTCTGTGGGGCAAATAAAAGCCGGTGAGCTGGTCAATTTTGTGGCGACTCAGGTCGGTGGGAAAGGCGGTGGGAAGCCTGATTTGGCTATGGCTGGGGGTAATAATCCAGCAGAGTTGGCGGTGGCGTTGGCAGGAGTGCCTGCTTGGATACAAGCTCGTTTATAAGTAAAAAAGGTTTTTTGAATGGCATTATATGTATATAAATTTGGTGGTACGTCAGTAGGTTCGGTAGAACGTATTAAGGCTGTCGCCGAAAAGGTAAAAATAGCTCAGGACTTGGGTGATCAAATTATTGTGGTTTTGTCAGCGATGAGCGGCGAAACAAATCGTTTAATTGCGCTGGCAAAAGAAATGCAGTCGCAACCAAGTGATAGAGAAATGGACGTTTTAATTTCTACGGGAGAGCAAGTGACCGTGGCGTTGCTGAGTATGGCGTTGCATGAACTAGGCTGTGCGGCCGTTTCATATACGGGTGCTCAGGTTAGGATATTAACGGATAGCGCTTACACTAAAGCAAGGATTCGTGATATTGATGACGTTAAAATACGTGCGGATCTTGACTCAGGGAAAGTCGTGGTCGTTGCGGGTTTTCAGGGGGTTGATGAAAATGGTAATATTACTACGTTGGGTCGAGGAGGTTCGGATACGACAGCTGTTGCTTTAGCAGCGGCTTTAAAAGCGGATGAATGTCATATCTATACGGATGTTGATGGCGTTTATACGACAGATCCACGTGTTGAACCTAAAGCGCGAAGACTTGCTCAAATTACCTTTGAAGAAATGCTGGAAATGGCTAGTTTAGGTTCAAAAGTTTTACAAATAAGATCCGTCGAATTCGCCGGTAAATACAATGTTGCGTTACGCGTATTATCATCATTTAAAGCAGGGTGTGGCACGCTGATCACCTACGAGGAATCACAAATGGAAAGCGCTTTAATTTCGGGCATCGCTTTTAATAGAGATGAAGCAAAATTAACTATAACGGGTGTCCCCGATTTACCAGGGATCGCTTTTAAGATTTTGGGCCCTGTTGCTGATGCCAATATTGAAGTGGATATGATAGTTCAGAATATTGCTGACGATGCCACTACAGATTTTACGTTTACCGTGCATCGTAATGATTATGATTGTGCTAAAGCTATACTTGAGGGTACGTGTATAGAATTAGGTGCAAGAAAAGTAACGGGTGATAATACGATTGTAAAAGTATCGATCGTTGGTGTGGGCATGAGATCACATGCCGGTATTGCAAGTACCATGTTTAAGACACTTGCGGCTGAAGGTATCAATATTCGGATGATTGCGACGTCAGAAATAAAAATCTCAGTGGTTGTTGATGAGAAATATATGGAGCTTGCTGTAAGGGCATTGCATGCAGCATTTGAGTTAGATAAAGTTACTCAAGAAGGGTAGTTGTCCTTTTTTTCAAGCAAAGTTTGCGTTTTAAATTAAGAAAAGTCTAGAACTATTATCACAAAAATAGCAGAGTCTTTATAGATAGCTATCAAAGTGAAATTTAATAAATTTATAACTCTAAGGTGATAGAAATGTCTGAATTTGTTGGCAATACAGCGGGCGAAATATGGAAATATCTAGATAAAAATGGACCGATTAGCACTTCAAAACTGATTAAAGAAACAAAAATAAATGAGAAAGATATTCAGCGAGGTATCGGTTGGTTAGCCCAAGAAGGTAAAATAAACATCGCAATAATCAACCGTGCTGAAACAATCTCGTTGCTATAATAAGTTTAAGTAAGTTTTTATAGGGCTTTGGCTTCTATATACGGCCAATGATCCTAGCTAATTCATAATATGGCTATAAGTGAGTCGGGTTGGTTTGAAACCTGATGTGCAGTCATATATATTTTTAAACACTTCTATACTTGCTGAAATATTGTTGACGCTAACTATTAATCGGCGATGTTTTGTTAGAAAGCTTGTTTTATTTAGGCTCGATATTTCCTCAAATACTCTCTCATTTAACATGTTGACATAGTGAACGTATGTGTCAAAGAAACCAATGCGTTATGCAATACCTCTTATTAGCTATTACATAACTTCAATATGATTTATATATTTATACAAGGTAAAAATTTGTCATGCTAGACCCTCGTTTATTTAGAACTGATCTTGAGTTTATTAAAGAGCAATTAGACAGGCGTTCATTTGTTTTTAATCCGGAGTCTTATCTAAAGCTTGAAGCTAGGCGTAAAGCGGTTCAGATTAATACTCAGGAGTTGCAAAACGAGCGAAATAGTCGATCAAAAGCAATTGGTCAGGCAAAAGCTAAGGGTGAAGATGTAGAACCTTTGTTGGCGCAAGTGCAACATTTGGGTGATAAACTTAAGGCAGCTGAAACTGAATTAGTTGAGATTCAGTATGAAATGGAAGCGTTAATGGAGGGTATGCCAAATATTTTAGACGTAAGCGTGCCAGAGGGGAAGTCAGAAGATTGTAATATTGAAATTGACCGCTGGGGTGTTGTTCCCTCATTTAATTTTGAACCTAAAGATCATGTTGATTTGGGCGCTAAACTCAAAGGGATTGATTTTGAGTTAGGTGCGAAAATAGCCAGTAGTCGTTTTGTTGTGCTTAGCGGCCCTTTAGCAAGGTTACAGCGTGCCATTATCCAATTAATGTTGGATATGCATGTGGCTGAACATGGTTATACTGAAACTTACGTCCCATTTTTAGTCAATGCAGAAAGTTTGCGGGGCACAGGCCAGTTGCCGAAATTTGAGAATGATTTGTTTAAGGCCAGTAATGATCCTGTATTGTATTTAATACCCACAGCAGAAGTTCCGGTCACAAATAGGGTAAGAGACGTAATTATTGATGCTAAGGATTTGCCGCTTAAATTTGTTTGTCATAGTCCATGCTTTAGGAGCGAGGCTGGAGCTTATGGGCGTGATGTGCGGGGAATGATTCGTCAGCATCAATTTGAAAAGGTTGAGTTAGTGCAGATCGTAAGGCCTGAAGATTCAGCTAAGGCACATGAAGACCTAACGGTTCACGCAGAAAATATTCTTAAGAAATTAAACTTACCTTATCGAAAAATGTTGTTATGTGCGGGTGACACCGGCTTTTCATCATCAAAAACCTATGATCTTGAGGTTTGGCTGCCGGGGCAGGGCGCTTATCGGGAAATTTCTTCTTGCAGTAATTTTAAGGATTTTCAGGCGCGTCGATTACAAGCAAGATGGCGTAATCCAGAAACAGGTAAGCCTGAATTGGCTCACACTTTGAATGGTTCAGGTTTGGCAGCGGGTAGGACACTTATTGCGGTGATGGAGAATTTTCAGGATGATCAAGGGCGTATTCATATTCCTGAAGCATTACTGCCCTATATGGGTGGGTTAAAAATTATCGAATGAGTTGATTGATAGTTTATAGCAATGCAAGTCGGCACGAGGCTATTCTTATTGATACTTGAGTTGATAATATACACGGGTTGAATGTGCTGATTTTTAGTGAATATAAGGTTAAGGAGTTACTTAAATGTATACGACAATTAGATTGTTTTTTTTCTCTAGCTTGCTGTCATTGTGTCTAAGTGCACACGCGGAAGAATCACTAGAATATTCGCACTTAGTTAATGCTGCAGGGCATGGTGATGTGAAGTCACAGCTTAAACTCGGCGCGATGTATTTGCTGGGGAGTGGTGTTGAAAAAAATGAGCAAAGTGCGGCTGAGTGGATTTTAAAAGCGGCCCACCAAGGAAATATTGAAGCTGAGGTGATTATTGCGGCAATGTATGATCGAGGTCTCGGCGTAAATAACGATGTAAAAATGGCAACACAATGGTATGAGAAGGCCGCTGCCCAAGGCAATACAACTTCATTAGCTATTTTAGGGAAAAATAATGTTGCTAAGGGCAGTGTTGCGTTTAGTTATCAAGCTATGCGCTTAAGCGCCGCTAAACAAATTCCAACAGAGTACGCTAAAAAAATCTTATTAACTAAATAATATTATCATGAGTATAACAACCCGATTTGCCCCGAGTCCAACAGGTTATTTACATGTCGGTGGAGCACGAACTGCTCTGTTTTCATGGCTTTATGCGCGAAAACATGGCGGAAAATTTATTTTAAGGATCGAAGATACAGATTTGGAGCGTTCAACGCAGGAATCTGTTAACGCGATTCTTGAAGGAATGTCATGGTTGGGTCTAGACTATGATGCGGGACCTTTTTATCAAACTCAGCATTTTGATCGATACAAAGAAATAATTCAGCAGTTATTGGCACAAGGTGATGCCTACTATTGCTATTGTAGTAAAGATGAATTAGAGCAGTTACGTGCTGATCAAATGGCTAACAAACAAAAGCCCCGCTACAATGGAAAGTGCAGGGATTCTGGTGCGTTAGACCCGTCAAAGGAGTCCGTTATTCGTTTTAAAAATCCAGTGGATGGCGTGGTAACTATAGTTGATCTTGTTAAGGGTGATATTGTAGTTGCAAATAAAGAGCTGGATGATTTGATCATTGCAAGGGGCGATGGAACGCCAACCTATAATTTAACCGTGGTTGTCGATGATATGGATATGCGGGTCACTCATGTTATTCGTGGCGATGATCATATCAACAATACACCTAGGCAGATGAACATCCTTAAGGCTTTAGGTGCTGTTGTTCCAGAATATGCGCATTTACCAATGATTTTGGGGGCAGACGGCGCGCGTTTGTCTAAGCGACACGGTGCTGTCAGTGTGATGCAGTTTCGTGATGAGGGCTATTTGCCGGAGGCATTGCTTAATTATCTGGTTCGTCTTGGTTGGTCTCATGGTGATCAGGAAATATTTACGATTGATGAAATGGTTGAATATTTTGAATTAGATGACGTCAATGTTTCTGCATCAACGTTTAACATGGAAAAATTGTTATGGTTGAATCACCAATACATTATGAATAGCGATCCAGTTCACGTAGCACGTCATTTAAGTTGGCATATGGGGCAATTAGGTATTGATCCAGCTGAGGGGCCAAATTTAGTTGATCTGGTCAATGCGCAAAGAGAGCGGAGTAAAACCTTGGTTGAGATGGCGGCATCCAGTGTTTATTTTTATAAAGATTTTGATGCGTATGATGATAAAGCCGTTAAAAAGAATTTTACAGCGGGTTCTGATGAGGTTTTGGCTCGATTACACGATGAATTTGTAAATGTGTCAGAGTGGACTGGAGAAGTTGCCCATCAAATCATTACGGACCTTGCCGAGGTGTTGGGGCTGAATATGGGTAAGGTGGCTCAACCGCTGCGAGTTGCAGTATGTGGCTCAGGCGTTTCTCCAGCTATAGATATTACTTTGTCATTACTTGGGCAAGAAAAAACATTACGTAGAATAGAAAAAGCCATTAATTACATAAGAAGTTTAAAATAGTATTGGATTATATGGATATTTACTGTAGAATGCCCGTTCTTTACTTGGGGCCATAGCTCAATTGGTAGAGCGCAACACTGGCAGTGTTGAGGTCAGCGGTTCGATTCCGCTTGGCTCCACCAAAAATAAAGATAATTAAAATTGCTAGTCCCCATCGTCTAGCGGCCTAGGACACTGCCCTTTCACGGCGGTAACAGGGGTTCGAACCCCCTTGGGGACGCCATTTTTTTTGGCTCTTGATGTACAGATCCATAATAGTTTGAAAAATTTAGTTTTCCATCTCATCTTCCGGGATTAGATTTATTAGGCCAGACTAAACCAGTTTTAGTCCCCATCGTCTAGCGGCCTAGGACACTGCCCTTTCACGGCGGTAACAGGGGTTCGAACCCCCTTGGGGACGCCAAAAAATAAGGCTTATCAGTTTGATAAGCTTTTTTTTTGCTTGTGATTTACCGAGCATCTAATCTTGTTTTAAAAGGAAATAACAAATGAGCATTACAAAAGTACTCTTAGCGTTATGTTTAGCTTCGTTAATGCTACCAGCGGTTGCAAAAGAAAAATTTAAAGTGTGCGCCGATCCGCTTAATCCACCTTACTCTACAAAAAACCAAGATGGTTTTGAAAATAAGATTGCAGAGCTATTCGCGCAAGCCTTAGGACAAGATGTTGAGTACACTTGGTTTGCTCAACGTATTGGTTTTATTCGCAATACTCTAACTGCATCCGTCAATGATTGGGATGCGGAGAGTGATAAATTTAAATGTGATGTCGTTATGGGTGTACCTGCAGGTTATGATTTAACATTAACCACAGTGCCTTATTATCACTCTACTTATGTGCTTTTAATTGCAAAGGGGCGAGGTTGGGACGATATTAAAGAGGCTGCGCAATTAAGTGCCTTGCCTTTACAGAGACAGGAATCTTTAAAAATAGCCATGTTTGATCGTGGTCCTGGAACGACATGGATGCAACAAAATGGCTTACTTGATCAAGGTATTTCTTATCAATCAATGTCGGGTGATAGTGAGAATAATGTTGCCATGCAAATAGACAAGGATTTTAAAGCTAAAAAAATAGATATGGTTATATTGTGGGGTCCGGTTGCAGCTTATGTGACAACACAAAGCCCAAAGAATAGTTACACAATGATTCCAATGATATCTACTCCAGGAATCAAGTTTGATTATGCTATGTCAATGGGTGTTAGAAAGGCCGATAAAGATAAGAAGTTGTTACTTGATAAATTGATCGTAAGTAAAGCAGAGCAGATTCAGGCAATTATTAGGGATTATGAAGTGCCTTTGCTGCCTATCACAAAAGAAACGCCTAGAGGGCAACATTAAGGGCGAATATAAAGCATCTTATGAGCGTTTAGATTTAAGCAATAAGCATAAATCTAAACGCCTTACTTACGATTATATAAAGAAACTAAATGAGTAAATCTTGACGCTTGATTATGCGATAGTTGATCCCATTGAAAACGCCAGTTCCAGTTACCAATGACCGTACCTGGAGTATTCATTCTTGCATCAGAACCTAACTCAAGAATATCCTGCATAGGAATTATAGCAAGATTGGCGACTGATCCTAAAGCAGCTTGAATTAACGAATAATGTAGTGAACCTGAGTGATTAGCTAAATAGTCATAAGCAAAGTTTCTTTCATGCTCGCCCATAGTCCTTGTCCAGCCTATGGTTGTGTCGTTATCATGCGTACCCGTATAAACAACGCAGTTTTTATTGTAATGACAAGGTAAATAAGGATTTTCTGGGCCACTACCAAAAGCAAATTGTAATATTTTCATGCCAGGTAGATTAAATTCATCTCGTAAGGCTTCAACTTCATCAGTAATGATGCCCAAGTCTTCAGCAACTAAAGGAATGGAACCTAGTTGTTTTTTTATAGCCCCTAGTAGAGCGCTTCCGGGCGCTTTAACCCAGGCGCCATTTTGCGCCGTTGGTTCGTCTGCAGGAATTTCCCAAGCAGCTTCTAATCCTCGAAAATGATCAATACGTAAAATATCAAATTGTTCAAGTTGAGTTTTCATGCGCTCTACCCACCAAGTAAAGCCCGTTGCATTTAGATAGCTCCAATCATAATGCGGATTTCCCCAGCGTTGACCTGTGGCAGAAAAGTAATCTGGAGGAACGCCGGCAACAACCGACATTTCACCTGACTTATTTAGTTTGAATACCTTACGATTTGCCCACACATCGGCGCTGTCATAGGATACAAATATAGGAATATCACCAAATAAAAGGACGCCCCGCTCATTTGCATAAGCTTTTAAAGTCATCCATTGTCTAAAAAAAACATACTGCTCGAATTTAATACCGTCAATGTCTTCAGCTAAACGGTGCCTAGCTTCATTAAGCGCTTCTATATCTCTTTCTTTGAAAGGTTTAGGCCATTGATTCCATGAACTTTGATTAAAGACATTTCTAAGCGACATAAACAAGGCGAAATCATCTAGCCAAAAGGCTTTTTCTTTGCAGAATGTTACAAAATCATCTTTATCGGCTGGGGTCGCTCGCGTTAAAAAACCTTTAAAAACCTTTGCAATCAGACAGCTTTTGTTAAATACAAAAGAACCTTTACATTCATCACATTGCTCAGCGGGTTTTAACCAGCCAAGCTCTACTAGGGCATCTATATCTATTAACGCTGGATTGCCAGCATGAGCGGACAAGCATTGATAAGGGGATCCATCTGCATGAGTCATTCCTAAGGGCAGGGTCTGCCAGACAGTGATCCCTGAGTCGTGTAAAAAATTTATGAAGTGATAGGCATCCTTACCCAGATTGCCTTGTTTATCATTTCCGGGCAAAGACGTGATGTGTAATAGAACGCCAGTTCTTCGTTTATTTAAAAGGTTATTCACGCTTAAGCCTCTGTTTAATTTCAATACTTAGGAACCACATTTCTCAACCTAAAAAGTCATCATTCTATTGAGAGAATGATGACCTTAAATAAGTTGGAGACTTTTTGCCTAATAGTCGCTATAAATTGGCCAAATTATGCCTGAATTATGTTTCAAAAATACTCATTTTTACGACCAGCTCATTAAATTGATGTTCGGCAGCGTTAGGTAACCGTTACCTAGATACAATAGTAGTATTAAATTAATTAACTTCAACCTACAGGGTTGTTGTTAAATACCTTTTAAAAAATATTTATCGAACATAGTGTAATTTTTGCCCCAACATATCAGGGGTGACTAAGACCACGCCTCCTGCGCTTACATGAAATCTTTTTTCGTCGTCTATTCTGTTTTCACCGATAATAGTTCCTTCCGGAATGTCACAGCCTTTTTCAATGATTGCTTTAGTAATCCTGCAATGGCGAGCGATATTAACTTGGGGTAAGACAATAGAATCCTTAACAGAAGTAAAGGAATTGACCCGCACATTTGAGAATAACAAAGAGTGCCGTACGGTGGCTCCAGAGATGACACAGCCGCCTGAAACCATCGAGTCAACCGCTAGTCCGCGCCTTTCATCATCATCAAATACAAATTTAGCGGGGGGTGTTTGTTCTTGGTTAGTCCAGATGGGCCAAGTATTATCATAAAGATTCAAGCCAGGATTAACACCGATCAATTCCATATTGGCTGTCCAGTAGGCGTCAATTGTCCCTACATCACGCCAATAACTTTGTGCACCACTTTGTAAGTCCAGAAATGGATAAGCATTCACGTTATATTTATCAATGACAGCAGGTATGATATCTTTCCCAAAATCATTTGTGGAATCTTTATTGTCAGCATCTTTAAGTAATTGCTCAAAAAGAAAACCAGCATTAAAAATATAAATACCCATCGATGCCAAGGCGGTATCAGTTCTTCCAGGCATAACGGGGGGGTGTTCGGGTTTTTCTACAAAAGCCTTAACGCGTCGGTTTGCATCAACATCCATAACGCCAAAGGCGGTTGCTTCTTCAAGTGAAACCTCTAAACAACCAATCGTTAAATCAGCTTTCTTTTGAATATGATCAGCCAGCATTGCACCATAATCCATTTTATAGATATGATCACCGGCTAAGACTAAAATGTGTGCGGGGTTACGACTACGCAGAATATCAATGTTTTGAAAGATAGCGTCAGCGGTTCCTTTATACCAAGAGTTTTCATCATGTCTTTGTTGCGCGGGCATTAAATCGACATATTCACCAAATTCACCGCGTAAAAACCCCCATCCTTGTTGAATATGACGAATTAAAGAATCCGACTTGTATTGGGTGAGTATGCCAATTTTGCGTATGCCAGAATTAACACAATTAGACAAAGGGAAATCAATAATTCTAAACTTACCGCCAAAAGGTACAGCGGGTTTAGCCCGCCAATCCGTCATGTTCATCAATCTTGAGCCACGACCACCCGCTAAAATTAGTGCAATCGTATTACGTGTTAAATGACCAACATTATGATCATGTTGGTAATTACTTGGCTCTGACATATTTCATCTCCATGTTGATATAGATATTACAACTGTTTGTTATTTTGGTAAGATTAACTCAACATTCATTCTACTACTACACCGAGGCCATTCAAAGTGAAAAAGCGTTCTATTAATACACTTGACTCTGAGCTTATACAATCAATCTCAGAAAAACCGGAAGTAATGACGCCAGACGCTGAAATTCCAAAAAAAATGGCCGCGACTAAACCGCTAACGACACCTAAGAAAACTATAAAACCTAAGGCAGTAGCCATAAAAAAAGATAAGCTTCCCATAGTCAAAGCAACGGAAGATCAGACTGTAAAAGCACCGCCAAGTAAACTTGATGCGGACGCTTTGAAAATTAGCGAAGCAAAGCACCATGATCCTTTTTCAGTCTTAGGTCGTCATATTAAAAACGATCAACTTAATATTACCGTTTATCTACCCTACGCAGAAACAGTTCATCTTAGTCATAACGGTGCGGAGTTATGTCGTCTTCCGGGTACCGATTTTTTTGAATGTTTTATTAAAGATGCTGAATTGCCAGCGCATTACAAAATACTATGGGTAGATAAAAATGGTTATAGTCATGAAAACTATGATTCTTATGACTTTGGCACCCAATTACCAGAATTTGACCAACATTTGTTTGGAGAAGGTAAGCACTGGCATATCTATAAAAAATTAGGGGGACATTTACATAATGTCGATGGTGTTGATGGTGTTTTATTTACGCTCTGGGCACCCAATGCAGGTCGAGTTAGTGTGGTTGGCGATTTCAATCGTTGGGATGGGCGTTGTCATCCTATGCGGAGTCTTGGTGGGAGCGGAATTTGGGAAATATTTCTGCCAGGTTTAAAAGCAGGTTCTTTATATAAATTTGAGATTTTGAACCGTTATACGAAGGAAATTTTATTAAAGACAGATCCCTACGGGCAACAGTTTGAATTCCGACCCAATACGTCTTCTATTGTAGTGAAAGAAAAAAGCTATAGTTGGCAAGATAAGCAATGGATGACACAACGGATTAAACATGATTGGCTACATGAGCCGATGTCGATTTATGAAGTCCATTTAGGATCATGGCGACGTGATAACCTCGGCAACTTCTTATCGTATAGAACGCTTGCAGTAGAGCTTGTTAATTATGTTAAACAGATGGGTTTTACACACATTGAATTGTTACCCATTACCGAGCATCCTTTTGATGGTTCATGGGGTTATCAAACAACGGGTTATTTTGCACCGACCAGTCGACATGGATCTCCTGATGATTTTCGTTATTTTATCGATACCTGTCACCAAAATGGTATTGGCGTTATTTTGGATTGGGTTCCTGCCCATTTCCCTAAAGATGCCTTTGCGCTAGCTCGTTTCGATGGCAGTGCGCTTTATGAACATGAAGACCCTCGTAAAGGCGAGCATCGTGATTGGGGCACGCTTATCTATAACTATGGTCGAAATGAAGTAAAGAACTTTTTGTTAGCGAGTGCTAACTTTTGGTTGGAAGAGTTTCATCTGGATGGTTTAAGAGTTGATGCCGTTGCTTCTATGCTTTATCTAGATTATTCTCGGGAAGAGAATGATTGGATACCTAATATGTATGGTAGCAATGAGAATTTAGAAGCGATTGATTTTTTCAGAGAGCTCAATGCGGTTACTCATGATCTTCATCCGGGCACTGTGATGATGGCAGAAGAGTCTACTTCATGGCCCCAAGTAACGCGACCAACATGGACGGGTGGTTTAGGATTTTCCATGAAATGGAATATGGGTTGGATGCATGATGTGCTGTCGTATATGAGTGAGGAGCCCATTCATCGTAAATATCATCACGATAGTCTTACTTTTGGGATGCTTTACGCCTTTACAGAAAACTTCACCCTACCTTTTTCACATGATGAGGTGGTGCATGGAAAAGGTTCATTGCTTAACAAAATGCCAGGAGATGAATGGCAACGTTTTGCTAATTTACGATTACTTTACACCTTCATGTATACCTATCCCGGTAAAAAACTTTTGTTTATGGGCTGTGAATTTGGACAAGGTACAGAATGGAATGCGAGTAAAGATTTGGATTGGTATGTTTTAGACTACCCTCATCATAAGGGTGTTTCAACACTAGTAACCGATTTGAATTATTTATATAAAACACATCCCGCTTTGTTTGCTCATGATTTTGAATCTCAAGGCTTTGAATGGATTGATTGCCATGATGTAGAAAATTCAATTATTAGTTATCGACGCAAAAGTAAATTTGAAGACTTAATTGTTGTTTTAAATTTTACACCGGTTCCTAGAGAGAATTATCGACTTGGAGTGCCTGATGAAGGCACTTATACTGAGATTTTTAATTCTGATTCAAAATATTATGATGGTAGTAATGTAGGCAATGCCGCTGTTGGATCAGAGGCTATAGTGTGGATGAATCAACCGCACTCAATCAAACTTAACCTGCCACCTTTGGGAGCGTTAATCTTAAAATTATAAGTAAGCGAAAGATAGGAGGTAAGGTTAATGATTAACTTACCTTTTTATGTAACAGCTTGCATTTGATGTTATTTAAGTGATCATAGAATCATATGAAAAAAATACTATTTGTTACTAGTGAAGCCCACCCATTAATTAAGACGGGTGGGCTTGCCGATGTTTGCGGCAGTTTACCCAAGGCATTAGCTGAATTATCACAAGATATAAGGCTGATTATACCCAATTATCAAGCTTTAAAGACCAGTGAAAGTGTCCGCTTCATGTGTTCTATTCGTGTTGATAACAGGAATATCAATATCCTAGAAACACGCATGCCTGATAGTCAGGTTATCGTTTGGCTGGTTGATTATCCAAGCTACTTTAATTACCCAGGTAATCCTTACGTTGATGAACAAGGTGAGTCGTGGGCTAATAATGCGGAACGGTTTGGGCTATTTTGCCGTATCGCCGTTGAAGCAGCTATGGATAGGGTTAATCAGGATTGGAAGCCTGATGTGGTTCATTGTAATGATTGGCAAAGTGGATTAGTTCCTGCTTTGTTATCCTTTGAAAATGATCGCCCATCGACTATTTTCACCATCCATAATATGGCTTATCAGGGTTTGTTTCCTGCGAGTGCAGCAGCTACCTTAAATATCCCAGGTCAATTATGGCATCCTGCGGGACTTGAGTTCCATGGCATGTTGTCTTTTATTAAAGGCGGTTTGGTTTATGCGGATTATATTACAACGGTTAGTCCAACGTATGCGCTAGAAATACAGACGGCGGAATTTGGGTATGGACTTGAAGGACTTTTAGAGCATCGAAAAGAATTTTTGGGCGGGATCATTAATGGTATTGATCTGGATCAATGGGATGCTGAGAAAGATCCTTACATAGCCCAAACATATTCTCTGTCAACACTCGATAAGAAACAGTTAAATAAAGTTGCTTTACAGACTAAATTTTCACTGCCAGTTAAAGGTGATATTCCGCTGTTTGGTTTGATTGGTCGCTTAGTGGCGCAAAAAGGCATAGATATGATATTAGAATGTCTGCCTGAAATGATGACAATGGATATTCAATTTGTATTGCTGGGTAGTGGCGATAAAGAGTTTGAGAAACAGTTAAAAGACTTAGCCTTGTTGTATCCCGATAAGATAGCTGTTCAAATTGGTTATGATGAGGCATTAGCGCATCTTATAGAAGCGGGTGCGGATGTGTTCTTGATGCCCTCGCGTTTTGAACCTTGTGGTTTGAATCAAATGTATAGTCAGCGTTATGGAACTATTCCGATCGTCAGGAAAACCGGAGGCTTAGCAGACACTGTCATGGATAGTTTGCCAACAACGCTAGCGGATAAAACAGCAAGTGGGATTGTCTTTAGTGAAGCGAGTGCGAGTGCGTTGTTAGAAGCGATAAAACGAACTCTAATTTTATACAGTATGCCGGATACTTGGAAAAAAATGCAAACCAATGCTATGAATAAGAATTTTTCGTGGCAACGTAGTGCCCAAGAATATCTTGAATTATATGAGAAAATTTAATCGTAGCGACGATAGTCGCTTTAGGGGCGGTCATATCAACGCGTAACGTTAACGATATCTGAGGCATGAGATGAGTAATGAGAGCGTTTCTTGAGTGTAAAAGGCGTCAATCAATCGCTTTTCATGGTGTGAGTAATGGGGGCGACCAGTGAATGAGGTTCAATTGCTGTATGTTGAAAATGTAATTTCAAGAAAAAAAAAGAGACTGTGCCAGAACGTGTCTTTTTATATAGTGCTAGAGAATATAAGCCATGATAAGCAGTGTGAGGTGGTTTGGGCCGGTGAAGATGGCCATTGGCAAGCGTTATCAGCAAGTTATCATAGCAATTTAGAACCTAATAAAGAATATTGGACCGCTCATGTTAGTTGTGTTGGCTCTTCGGTTAAATCACTTCCAGGCAATATTGTTTTTGCTTTGCGATATCAAACACTAGGTTGCGAATATTGGGACAATAACGAAGGACTTAATTATTCTAGTCAAGCCGACTCAGGCGTAAAGGTTTTAACCACCGAAGTAATGCAAAACATTGGTTTCGAGAGCCAATTACTAGACGATCAAAATCAAATTTCTGTTGTTGTTTCAGTTAAACAAGCCATTCAAGTTAGTGCGGTTACTCTCCATTGGAGCACTGATAATTGGCGACACACACATAAAACTTCGTGTCACTTTAATAGACATTATTGGGATGAGGAAACTGCGAGTAATGCCAGAAATCCAAATCAATATGGTTCAGAAATTTGGCAAGGGAAAATTAAATTAGATAGTGCCTTCAGTGTTCAATACCTTATCTGTTGTGAAACGGCTGAGCAAACTTATTGGGATAATAATAAAGGCAACAACTACTCGTTGAGGCATAAACCCTTAAGTATTTTAATGCTTAATTTACATTGTTATCAGGAAGATAATCAGCGTTTTAAATTTTCACAAATTGCCAAGGCGATTAATGAGCAAAATGCCGATATTATTTGTCTACAAGAAGTCGCAGAGCTTTGGAATAATGGACAGGGAGATTGGAGCACCAATGCAGCCAAAATTATTAATGATCAACTTCCTCAGCCATTTCATCTCTATACCGACTGGTCACACTTAGGCTTTGATAAATACCGTGAAGGTGTTGCGATCCTAAGTCGATATCCGATTTTACACCAAGCCTCTAAATTCGTTTCCAATAGTCATAGTCCGGACAATATTCATACAAGAAGGGTTGTCATGGCTCAGGTTAATGTTCCTTTTTTAGGTCTATTTAATATTTATTCAGTGCATTTGAGTTGGTGGGATGACGGTTTTTCAGAGCAATTCACACGTTTAAGCCAGTGGGCATCTGATAATCAAACAAACGAAGTAAAAGGTACCTTATTATGTGGCGATTTCAATATTACAGTCGGTTCAGAAGGCTATGATCTCGTTGTAAATAATAACAACTATGAAGACCCCTTTTTAACGTTTAATTCTCAAGGCACCGCTTCAAAAATATTCAAAGTAAATGATCCTTATTGGCAACATAGCATTGCTGAGGATTACAGAATTGATTATTTATTTATGAAGAAAGACAGTCAGCTGAAAATTATCGCAGCAAATATTCTTTTTACTGACGAAGACTATGGCCGAGTCTCTGATCATTGTGGCTATCTTATGACTTTTGAAGCAGGGTAGCACTTTTTGTAAAGTGGCGAGAACGGTAGACGATTTTGTGGACGCTACATCTTTAATAAAGAATATAAGTACAAGGAGATAGACATGCCAATAGCAGAACACTACGCCATACCCGTTCATGGGGATTTGGGTGGCTATTTTCAAAGAGTTAATGATTTTAATGAAAATTTTAACGTCCGCTGGGGCAGAATAGAATTTGATCTATGTTACGGTATACAGGCAAACGTAAAAGTAATTATTAAGGTTTATCGTGATCATGGTTTATGTGAAACATATATAGTCGATACGGATGCTTTTGAGATTCAATCGGATAGGCATAAGCGTTGTACACGTGATTTTTATATTCTGCCTTTTAGTAATAATTTAGGTGCTATTAACTGTATTAAGTTTTCGTATATTATTCATTTACATGAACACTCTATCTCATCCGAAAAAGAGTACATTTTTATGGATAGATTTCAAACACATGATGGCCATCCGCAATATAGGCGGATTAATAATGAATGGTCAACGCCTAACGATTATCAAACTTATGAGCTGAATGCCTGCGTATTGCAGAGTGATGTAGATTGGTATAATCATCATTTTGAATCGTTAAATCTTACGCCAAAATTCACCAAAGGTCAGCACTACCATCCGTATCATCCTAAACGTTATATTCATGATCATATCGATACAGTGATTCGCAGTAAATGGGAGAACCCTGAGCGCTTATGCACCATAAAAGTTAGCGTAGATTGCATTGATGATTCTGACTTTATTTCTCATTTAGTGTATGCCTCTCATCAGGGTGTTTTGGTGCAGTGTATCGTAGATTGGCGAAAAATGACGCTGACTAATAGTCATAATTATGCTCGATTAAAACAGGCTAACATTGAACTGATAGGTGTTTTTTGTACGCCCAGGCATCATCTTATTGAGGTTGAGCCGGATATGCACACTAAGTTTGTCATTTTTAATGATGAAGATTGTATATTAGGTTCATTTAATATCACGTTCGATCGTTGGTGGGCTAATTGGGAGTCTGGAATGACGTTTCATTCCAAAGGCGTTTGTCGATTGCTGGATAATATTTTTCAGAGTCAGCGTGGGGGTGTTAATCAAAAATACGGTATTGATCCTTTAAGTCATTTTAATTTACTTTATACCTTTGGTCGGCAGATGATGCTTAATGGTCAGCCATATCGGCCTCATCATGCTATTTTGGCTGAAATTCATCATGCTAAGCACTCCATTAAGTTGAGCTTGTTTTTAATGGGTGATTTATTGGGCGAGCATCATGATAGCGTGGTTGAGGCCTTAATTAACGCCAAAAATAGGGGGGTGTATGTCCATGTGCTTTTTAATGGACATTTAGCAAGGCAAGGTCGTGTTGGTGTGGAAAGATCGATGATTGATGAGCTTAATCGCCCTTTATTGCCTGCCGTTAATCGCCTAAAAGAGGCTGGTATTATAGTAGGACTGGTTTACGGGCAAGATGATCATCCTGTACCTTATTCACCGATCCATTCTAAATATTGTGTGATTGATGATGCTATTGTCATAGAAGGGAGCTTTAACTGGTATAACACGTCAGTTTTTTCACATGATTTACTGGTTGTGGTTAATAACCGTCAAGTCGCACAACCGTATTTATTTGAATTTGAAGAAATTCAACAATCATTCAGGGTTTATTATTAATGTCATTTTAATACGCTTGTATTATGACTGATCAACACCTGCTTCTGAAAAAGTGGCCATTTCATTGAGAAAAATAACAGCTGATTGCAGTAGTGGATAAGCTAAACCAATTCCAGAGCCTTCGCCTAGGCGTAAGTCCATATTTAATAGAGCCTTTACGTTAAAATAATTTAATAATGCTAAATGGCCTTGTTCATTAGAAACATGACTAAATACACAATAGGCGAGAATTTGTGGATACAGTTGATAAGCGACTAATAAGGCAGAACTGGCTATAAAACCATCAACCATAATTAACATCCCGAGTTCTGCGGCCTTAAGATAGGCGCCGACCATCATCGCAATTTCATAACCACCAAAGGTATTTAAAACCGCTAGAGGCGATAATATGTTCTTATGAGTGTTTAGAGCTTGCTGTAATAGCGTCAATTTAAGTTGAAATTGTTCATCATTTAGACCTGTTCCTCGGCCCGCACATTGATCTAAAGGAATCTTGGTTAAACAATGCATAAGTAGGGCAGCAGATGAGGTGTTTCCTATGCCCATTTCACCAAAACCAATCACGTTACAATTCATTTTATGTTGCTGTGAAACTATTTCCGCGCCCGCTTTTAAGGCTTTATTGCAGGCTTCGCTAGTCATCGCTACATTCGATAAAAAGTTATGGGTGCCGAAGTTTATTTTTGCATTAATGAGCTGAGGATGATCCGGTAAGTTGGCATTAACCCCCGCATCGACAATCAGTAGTTTTAGTTGATGTTGTCGTGCAAATACACTGATAGCGGCGCCACCTGACAAGAAATTGGTGATCATTTGCGCCGTAACAACTTGAGGATAAGCACTGACCCCAGCCTCCACAATGCCGTGATCACCGGCAAATATTAAAAGGGTGGGGTTATTTAAGCATGGTGTTAGTGTGTTTTGACAGCGTCCAATTTGAAGGGCCAGCGTTTCGATTTGACCTAATGCCCCCAAGGGCTTAGTTTTCTGGTCTATTTTTTTTTGTAACGATAAACTTAGTTTTTCAGAGAGTGGATTGATGACAAAATTTAAGGGCACGGCGTATTCCAAGTGTTTTCATAGAGCAGAGTATTTAGATCCTTACGATTTTCCCATTGTTGCTGTTCTAACATGGGTTTGTCGTAAAACTTATCAACATGCCCCAAGCATAAAATTGCGATGGGCTGGCTATCATCTGGCATATTTAATAGCGATTTTAAGGCCGTCGGTTCAAACATAGATACCCAACCTAAACCTAAACCTTCTGCTCGAGCTGCCAGCCACATATTTTGGATTGCGCAGGATAAAGACGCTAAATCCATATCTGGCATGGTGCGCCGACCGAAAACATACTGCTCGCGCTGCTCACATAAGGCGGCGATTAATACAACTGAGCATTCCATAATGCCTTCAACTTTTAGCTTCATAAAGGCATCTTCACGCTCATTTAGAGCAGTCGCGGTGCAAAGGCGCTCTTGTTCTACAAGGTCATGAATGGCTATGCGTAGTGTTGGGCACGTTATTCGGATAAAGCGCCAAGGTTGCATAAAGCCAACACTGGGAGCATGATGCGCTGCGTCAAGTAGGCGAGTTAAGATATCGGGAGCAATGGCCGTTGATAAAAAATGGCGCATATCTCTGCGCTCATAAATGGCACGGTAGATGGCCGTTTTCTCTCCCTCAGAGTAACTGTGTTGGGTCATGTTTTGAAATTTTTAGGTATCGAGGGATCGGAGTGGTAATCGCTGCAGAGAACAAGATCAGTTTAAGGTGACCTTTCTGACATTAAGCGAAAAATAATAAGCTGGCTGGATAATTCATAACGAAAGGCCAGCTTAGAATGACTTAATCTAAGAGTACAAAATCTTCTTTTCCTACGCCACATTCTGGACAAGACCAGTCGGACGGTACATCTGCCCATAATGTGCCAGGTGCAATTCCTGATTCTTCGTCACCTTCTTCTTCATCGTAGATATGATCGCAAACATCGCATACGTATTTTTTAAAATCAGTCATTAGTCTTTCTCAGCGTTAATAATTAAAATAATTTTTATAAGGTACAAACCTTACCTGAATATAACAGTTTTATAGTAATTTTCAATCATAGTTAGCGTTCTTGTTTAAACGGCAGGTAAGTAGATGCCTTTTGCTTATAACGCGTCAGCATTATTTTTTCTTCCGTGACAAAGTCCTCAATGGCTTTTGCAAATCGTTTGTCTTTTAACCAATGCGCAGAATAAGTGGTGATAGGTTCAAAACCGCGTGCAATTTTATGTTCGCCTTGAGCGCCTGAATCAAATCGTTGCAAACCATTTTCAATGCAATAATCCAAGCCTTGATAATAACAAGTCTCAAAATGTAGGTTATTGTATTCTTCATCACAGCCCCAATAGCGACCATATAGGGTTTCTCTGCCGATAAAGCTTAAAGCGGCGGCAATGGGCAGGTCATCTTTAAAGGCAAGCACGAGTAAAAGTTGTTCGCCCATTGCGGCCGCTATTTGTTGAAAAAAAGCCAAGTTTAAATAGGGTTGTGAGCCTTTTTTTAGATAAGTTATTGAGTAGAAATTATAAAATATTTGCCATTGCAACGGGCTGACTTTAGCACCAGAAATACGTAATAAACGAATATCTTGCTCCTGAATTCGTCTTCGCTCACGCTTTATCATCTTACGTTTGCTGGTATTTAATGTTTGTAGAAAAGCGTCAAAATCTTGATAATGATTATTGAACCATTGAAACTGGACTCCTTCACGAATACTTAATTCTAATGATTTAAGGAGTTCTGCTTCTTGTAGCGTCGGAAACAGGCAATGCCAGGACGAAACATTATGTTGCTCTGAAAGTTGTTTGATGAAGGATAATAATGCTTGGGTGACCTTAAGTGAGCTGATCGATTCTTTAATAACAATACGCGTGCCTTGACAAGGTGTTAACGGAATAGCAGTTAACCATTTTGGGTAGTATTCAAGACCTTGTTGATGATAAGCTTCAGCCCATTGGTGATCGAAAACGTATTCGCCCCAAGAATGATTTTTAAGATACAGGGGCATAAAAGCAATTAAGCTGTCGTCATCTAAAACCAATAAATGTGCTGGTATCCACCCACTTTTCTGACAAACTGAACCGCTTTGCTCCAGTGCTAATAAAAATTCATGACGTAAAAAAGGGTCAGCATCACCGGCAAGTTGATTCCATGATGTAGAATCAACTTGAGACATACTATTAATTTGTATTACTTCCATTTTTAAAACGATAGTGCATTAAAAACAATTAGAATATCATTGATTGAAAAAGTTTCAGGTTAATCTGCACTGATTTCAACATAGAGAAGGGGTATTAAATGTTAAGAAAAATAATAATGACTAGTTTGCTTATCATTGGTTATGGTCCTATTGCAATGTCAGGGACTTTCATAAATGGAAGTTGGGTGGCCAGTAAGTGTGGAGATGAGCCATTGCCTCCTGTTATTGAGCAGAGTAATATTGAAGCTTACAATAATAGTATTAAGATAATAAATGAATGGCAAGTTAAAGCCAGTA
>CAMDWT010000011.1 GCA_945877505.1 Crenothrix polyspora | reverse complement strand
TCATCTCCCTTCGACACTGTGTTTTAAAAACCTTTCGCAATGACTGACCAAACGATCATACAAACCACTTGCCCCTACTGCGGTGTCGGATGCGGTATTACCGCAACTGCCAGTGATAAAAATCACCAGGTCAGCATTAAGGGTGATACCTCCCATCCTGCTAACTTGGGTCGTCTTTGCTCAAAAGGCTCTGCACTCGCTGACACTCTTGAATTAAACGGCCGCCTACTCCATCCTAAAATCTATGGCCTTGACAGTTCGTGGCCTGAAGCCCTGCGCCTTGTTGCTGATACCTTTATTAAAATCATTAAGGACCATGGTCCTGATGCTGTCGCAATTTATGGGTCTGGGCAATTGTTAACAGAAGATTATTATGTCGCCAATAAGCTAATGAAAGGCTTTATCGGCAGCGGTAATATAGACACTAATAGTCGTTTATGTATGGCTTCTTCTGTGGTGGGTCACAAACGCGCTTTTGGCTCCGATACCGTTCCGGGTTGTTATGATGATTTTGAACACGCTGAACTCATTATTCTAATCGGCTCTAATGCTGCTTGGTGTCACCCCGTCATTTTTCAGCGTATCCGGGCAGCAAAAGAAGCTAACCCCGATTTAAAAGTGGTGGTTATTGATCCCCGAAAAACAGCTACTTGCGATATTGCCGACCTCCATTTACCCCTAGCTAGTGGGAGTGATGCCGTTTTATTTAATGGGCTCCTACACTTTCTAAGTCAGAATAATGTGCTCAATAATACCTATATCAACGCCCATACTGAAGGCGTTTCCGAAGCGCTTAAGACTGCCAGTAGCTACGCTATTGAACAGGTTGCAAGATTATGTAATCTAGCCTTAAAAGACGTACTGGGGTTTTATGAAGCCTTTGCCAGTAAAGAAAAAGTGATGAGCCTTTACAGTCAGGGGATTAATCAATCCTCATCGGGCACCGATAAAGTCAATGCCATTATTAATTGCCATCTAGCTACTGGAAAATTGGGGAAACCGGGCATGGGACCTTTCTCATTAACCGGCCAGCCCAATGCGATGGGCGGCAGAGAAGTTGGCGGTTTAGCTAATCAATTAGCTGCACATATGGATTTTTCGAATAGTGCCGACGTAGAGCGAGTCGCACGTTTTTGGAAAACAGAAACCCTAGCTAAAAAACCGGGGCTTACCGCTGTCGATTTATTTGACGCCCTTGCTGACGGAAAAGTAAAAGCCGTTTGGATTATGGGCACAAACCCCGTCGTTAGCATGCCTAATGCCAACAAAATAAAGGATGCTTTACAGCATTGCGAGTTTGTGGTCGTTTCAGATTGCATTGCTAAGACGGATACAACGGCCTTTGCGCATGTTTTGCTACCTGCACAAGGTTGGAGCGAAAAAAATGGCACTGTCACTAATTCTGAACGACGTATCTCACGTCAACGCGCACTATTCAGTCAAGCCGGCGACGCTAAACCAGACTGGTGGATTATTAGCCAAGTGGCTCAATACATGGGCTATAAGCAGGCCTTTAATTACCAACATCCCTGTGACATTTTTCGTGAACATGCCGCCCTTTCAGGTTTTGAAAATAATCACCAACAAGGACTTCGTGATTTTGACATCTCGGCACTCGCTGAAATCAGCCAGCATGATTATGATCGTCTACAACCCATTCAATGGCCCGTTAATAAAGCTTACCCTCAAGGCAGAGCCCGTTTTTTTGAGGATGGTCAATTTTTCACTAAATCCGGCAAAGCTCAATTTATTGCGATAGAACCTCGACAACCGGTTAATCTTCCCGATACAAACTATCCCTTGATTCTAAATACCGGTCGCTATCGGGATCAGTGGCATACCATGACCCGGACTGCTCTCGCTACCAAATTAAATCAACATAGACCTGAACCTTTTGTCGAAGTCCATCCTTTTGATGCTCAGCACTACGCATTGTCCCCCAACACCTTAGCTGTTATCGAAAGCCCATGGGGCTCAATGATGGCTCGCATACAAATTACTGATAGCCAGCAACAAGGTAACCTGTTTGTACCGATGCATTGGACCGAACAATTCGCCAGCCAAGGGCGCATGGGCGCCTTAATCAATCCCGTGGTTGATCCACTCTCTAAGCAACCAGAAAGTAAACACACGCCGGTTCAAATAAAAGCCTATACACCTATTTGGCAAGGTTTTATCTTATCACGCCACGAACTGACGATTAAGGGTCCTGAATATCACGTTAAAATAAAGGGTGAACAATTTTATCGCTATGAACTGGCCGGAGAGACAAATCCTGAAGATTGGTCCGACTATATCCAAGAAAATTTCTGCAATGCAGTTTTCGAAAACTCAGAATGGCAAGACTATAAAGATCCTCGAAAAGGTAACTACAGAGCCGCACAATTTATTAAAAATCAATTAGAAACCGTCATTTTTATCAGTGCCGATAACACGCTTCGTGGACGCGCTTGGTTAAGCAGTCTTTTTGAAATGACACCCGATATAAATGAACGTAAGACATTACTATTGGGATTGCCTCCCATTGGTGTTATTGATGTTGGCGATATTATCTGTGCTTGTTTCAATGTAGGCGAAAAAACCCTACGAACAGCGATCAAAGAAAAAAATTTAAAAACGCATCACGAAGTGGGATCCCATCTTAAAGCAGGCACTAATTGTGGATCATGTATATCTGAAATAAAAGCCCTGTTAATGTGTTAAAAATCACTAGCACTATGAGAAAAGTATCGACTGATCTTTTTTTAATTGCACAATAGTGTCTTTAGGCATGTTAAATACATTTTTGAAAACGCGGTTCATCACCGAGACTAATTGCCTAAACTTATAAGCGTCATGGTGGGAATCTCCTTTATACTCAGAGGCACACCAACTTTCTTCATCAGAAATACGTAATTCCACGCCTAAGGTATGTTCCTGTGTTTTCTTATCGATCTCATTTCTGCGTGCATAGACAGGCGTGCCCGGAATCATAATCTTATGCGTTTTAGCGTCTCTGTGGATGGGCAAGGAAAAGCTTATTTTACATTGAAACTTTCGATGCCCAAGTGACGAATACTGGTTCTTTTCTGCGTTCATACTCAGTGCTTCATAGAAAGTTCTGGCATTTGCAAGCAGCTCTTGCTCGGTCGATATTTCTTCCTGTCCGGCACTTTTTGAGAGACTAACCATTAATCGTCTAACGGCTTCAATCATACTTTCTGGCGCATCGAAAAGTGTTTGTGTTATCGATTGAGAGTTGGTGTTTTCTTGAAGAATAACGCCTTTCTTTTGCAAAGCATGAAACAGCTTTAAGGTATCATCCTTGTCTTTCAATATAAAAGTAATCGCGAGAATATCCCTAATGTCATAAGCCTCACCCTCTAAATCTTTCCCTAACTTAGTGACCATACTTTCAGGACTTTTTAATCTAGCTTTTATTTCACTAATGTTAACCTTAACACCATCACCACTATCAAAAACAAACCAGTTATTTTGCTTATCGACTGTTATAGACTCTTTAAGTTTATGAAAAAAAGAGGATATTTTAACAAAGGCATTTTGAGCCGACTCACTGGACGGAATGTATTTTGGATTTTGCCAATCATAATTAAAGAGATCATCAAGATTTTGATTTTTGGTTTCCAAAAAATGACCCAATTGAGCATAATCATTAATATCTTGGCTTTCTTCCTCAATGGATTTTATTAAATAACCCATCTTTAGCATAGAACAAGCGGTTTGCTGCCATGCCACAGGAACCTCCCAATTCTTATCTTGGTAGCCATGAAAAACAGTTGGATATTTTCCTGAAGAGGCCAGTAAAAAAAGGTGTCGTGGATCTTGACAGACTATCGTTTGAAACGTGGGATTATTCAAGATTAACTCAACGTGTCGAATTGCTTCCAAACTGAGCTGGTAAAGATCACTATTATTAGAGTTTAGAGTTCGCAACCCTTCAAGTTGGGTTTTAACAAACGGGAAAAGCCAATTAAAGAAATAACGATAAGTTCGGTTGACGTAATTTTTCGCTCTTTCTTGTTCGCTTTCTTGCAGCTCACTACCCTCATCAACAACATCAAAACCCCGATTATTCATCATTTTCGTCGCCTGTTTAAGGGCTGTTTGATAGTCATTGGCTGACAATAATAAATATGGACTTATTTCTGCCCTATCGAGAATTGAACCGAAAATCTGATGATGTAATTCCTGACTTGATGAGTTTAATGGCATCTTCAATTTACCTATTTGGCTGTTTTTTAGTCTGTTTTCCTGCGCGCCACTATTACCCCATCACGTGTTGGATTAATAAAAGTGTCAAAGTCAGGATCATTAAAAATCAATTGGTTATGCTCTCGGATTGCCTCTGTCCACCCTGGAAATACATCAGCAGACTGTTTAGCCGCAACCCTTCCACGCCACAGTACATTATCGGCAATATAAAGCCCTCCAGGACGAATTCGATCTTTAGCCAATAACCATATCTCTGGATAATCTCCTTTATCAACATCGTTATAACAAATATCAAATAAGCCGTCCGTTTGGTTAAAAATAGCTTGGGCCATACCCGCTTTAAAATCAATTCTGTCCCATAAATCGACTGCGCTTAAGTATCCCTCAGCCCTATCTTTATTAAGAAAATCGGCTTCACTGCAATGCACTTGCCCCGAAGGCCCTACCGCTCTAGCAAACCAATAAGCAGAATATCCATAACCGCTACCAAACTCAAAAACACGTTTGGCATTAATCATTTTTGCCAGTGTTTCTAAAAAAACACCCACCAAACGGCCGACAATAGGGAAATTATTCTTTTGCGCCAACAATTCCATCTCTATCAGAACCGTGTTATCAAAATGATTTAAAAGTCCTCCCATATAATTTTCAATGGCTGGATTTAAAACAGTAGGCGATTGTAAAGCAGGCATTATTTTCCTTTTAAAAAATGGGCTACCGGAGAAAATTTCTGTTTAAAGCATTTTCTCCATGGCAATTATTTTCTCACTGATGTATCCAATCCGCCCCTAATGTTCCTTTTAGACTTTCAAGATAGGAGGGCTGGGATACTTCAGCAATCATTCGGTTAGCGCTAGCCAACTTATCAGCAAGAACCTGACTGAGTAAATCAGCCTCCTCTATTTCGCTCATCCGTTTCAAAACATAATCACGGTGTTGTTGCCAAAGTAAGCTATCCCTTTGTTGCTTTATCTGTAAACGCTCATGATACCAGTCACTTTCAAGCAAATACTCACGGGTAAACATAGCCCTAATCGCTGAATCAGTAATGACGTTACCTTCAAAGCTTCCATCAGCCATAATATGAATCAAGGCTTTTAACGGTGGGCAGGCATCATTAATAGAACCGTCCTGAAAATAAAGCTGAGCAACCCGTTGTTGAGCTTCATAAACATTGTTAACACCATCCACAAAACTGTCCAAGTCTTGTGTTTCCGGCTTCAACATCGCCTCATCAAATACAGCCGTGGGATAATCAAAGACTTTACCAAAATTAGTATGCACAAACCGTTCAGTAATTCGATATCCCAAGCGACTCGCATGAACAGTTTTACCTTTATATTCAAAGTCCTCTAGTTTCTCTAACTGTCCCTGCTCGATAAGGTACTGTGGATCACGCTGATTTACCGGTAAGCGTGACCAAATTTCAGGAATCAACAGACTAATATCATGATCAATCTTGCGCTGAGACCCTATATAACCAGCCGCCGTTGAATAGCCGTCATACCCACACAATATAAAAGAGACTAACGCCGTATTTAAATCCGCAGTCGTTGAAAGCGCATTGAAAGGCCCTTTCGTCAAGGCTCCTTCAGAGCCCGCACCCGTTGTTGAGGGTGATTTTCCCGTCAAACTGCAGATAAAATCCATAAACAGTTCTGGTAACTCTTGATAATGGATGGGATTATAAATAGCCAATGATCTAATCCCTGCACTGCTATCACGGGGATTATTTCGACGCCCCGTTAATACCGCATTAACGGGAAAATGAACTTCTTGATCAGCCCTAAGTCCTCTAGCAAGACGTGTTGACACTTCAGATAAATACCGCATAACGGGATTGACAATATCTGGCCGAAGTTGCAGATAACGCACATTTAAACTAGGTTTATCATCAACTAAGCGTGGATGCGCGGAAGACACAAAATACTCACCGTCCTTACCTAGCGCCGCTCGCCGAATAACATCTCGCATCGGCTTACTAAATTCATCAAAATGAATAACATCTTCCATCAACTCTCGAGCATCTTTGGGGGTAAGCGGCTCAAAGTTAGAAATAAAATTATCAGTGCCCGATAAATCAAGCTCTGTTTGTAAATCAGAGCCCCTATTCACGGCGTCATCTGGACGTTGAAAGAAACTTTGTTCACAGTTATCAACTAACTTAACACTAAAATTATTATAATCAGGGTTAAGTCCTGTTAATGATTTTACCGGTACAACAATAGAGGCCGTTATATCATCTTCCAATTGAACTTTAGCCGACGCCATAAAGTCCTGCCTTAACTTGAAAACACGCCAAGCGCCATTAGTATCAAAGCCTACTCTAAGATAACTAGCCATCAATTTACGGCCATCAAATTTTAATTCATTACCCGGATAACCATTGACTAAATCAACCGAGAAATGTTCTCGCCAATTTTGCTTCCACTCCGCTTTGTAAAAGCGCTTTATCATTAACACCAGCGCCAAAATATGCTGAGGGATTTTCTTCAACCAGTCATTATAATCATGAGAATATTCGGTAACAGAGGGTGTTAACAACTTAATAACTGAACCTAAGGTGCGTTTATTGCTGAGTAAACTGCGTTGATCTGTACCATTACGAACAGAATCTCGAAAACGACTTGAATAGTCATGTTCAAAAATATCGGCAACCATCGCCATATCTTTATCAAAATTATCGACAAAATCAGCGCCATAAATAACAGCGCCAGCAATTGATTTTGAAATTTCAGATTTACCACCGCCCGAGACTGTACTGGGTTTATGGCAAAAAGTGCCTTCAGGATAAGTCCCTACCAACCGCCAACTGGGGGCATTAGGATGTCGTTCCATATTAACGATAAAGCCATTAGGATAGACATAAGAATGATCAATCAACAGTTTTTTGGTTTGTAGCTTACCTTCCAAAAACCAACTAATCTGTAGCTGCTGGATATTAATTTGAGCCGTATCTGGAATAAACACAATAGTCGGGTATTTTTTATCAAGCGCATACCCTTCCTCTTTAACGTCTATGGCTGAAGCTAGCAACTGGTTAACTTTATCAAAAGAAACGGATACATCATTATCAACATCCTGTGGCAAATAAATTTCCCCCAGAATGGCTCTTGAAAAAGCCAGCGCGCCACCTGAATGTTCTTCTTCACAACCACCAAATAAATTAGCCGAGTAACTAATCTGAGACTTAATTTCTTTTTTACTATAACCAAAATAATTGTCAGCAATCAATGTAACAATCACACCCTGCATATTACGGCAGACTAATTTGAAAGGTTTGCCGTCATTATAAAGATCGTCTTCATTATGCCAGCACATGCCATCTTTGCGTTCACGTATCGTGGCATCGTCATAGTGTGGGAGGCCGATAGCCTTTTTTCGACATAACACCAAATGGGGCGCCAGAATGATACAACCGGTATGTCCCGTCCAGTGATCAATATCTAACGCGGCATCATTTTCAGGTAAATACGGGTCACCCGCATTACCAAAAATAGACTCTACAAAATCCAAATTAGCCACTAAACCGCCTGGCGCAAAAAATCGCGTTTCCATGATTTTTTTAGCACTTAAGCCTTTAACTTCTGGAGCGACAATGGGACTCAGCGATAACGACAACCAAAGCTTTGCAGAGCTGTCTTGTTTACTGGTAAAAGGTAGGCATAATAAATCGTCAGGCGGTGACAGTGCGATACGTAATAATTCAGCATAAGCCTTAACAGGCACTTCATTCTTATCGGCAGGGACAGGAAGTCCACCCGCCGCTATATGAAATACGCCTTTAGTCGTGCGACGATCATTTTGTGGATTATGTAAGACGCCCTGATGCATCCGATAAGAATCAATGTAGGCAGAATGAAATTCATTCTCTTGAAAAGGTAGTGACAACTCTCTAGCCAAGCCCTTACGTTCTAATACAAAGGTTTCTCCGGGCAAACTGATAACAGTATCTAAGCCGTTATCGAGCAGATATGTGTTTAGGAAATTTTGAATACGTTCATCAGATGGGCAACGATACTTAGCCAATAAACGACGTTGCTGAGAATAATTCTTTAATAAACTATCGGCAAACTTGAGATAGTGTTGATCGCCTTCAACTTCACAAGTAGGTTGGCCTAAGGCCGCTAATTGCAGATTGATGTGTTGCAATTCTTCCGATTGCTTTTGACTCCCAAGCCCAGTCGAAATGTCCGTTAAATTCATGAAGTGACTCCAGCAAGTGTTAGTTAAGATTATTCAGTAAACTCTGATTAAAGATTACTTTCATTTTAATTCAAAACTTAAACAGCGAGTAAGGTAAACTTTTTAATACACGCAAATACTTACCCAGACCTTACTGGAAAAATAGCTTTTAATCAGCCTTTAGCCGCCATTTACTCGACTAGAATAATTTTATAACGAGACCTACAAAAGCCATTACCGCTTAATAAATTCAAGGGTGATTGGATATTTGTATAACTCGCCTTTACTTGACCTAACCGCCGCAATAACACAGAAAATTATGTTTAAAACCACGATAAGCCAAGGCAAAAACAAACCAATAATAATCAACACTAAAAGCCAGCAAATACCGTAATAAAGTAAGAGCGTTAACTGCCAATTTAACGCATTTCTTGCATTCTCTTTTACCCAGCCATCATTCTTAATCAAATAGACCAACAAGGCAGGCACTAGCCCAAAAAACACACCTCCCAAATGCGTCAATACGACAAAGAGCCGGTCAACTTCTGAATTTCGATTGTAATTTAAATTAAGCATCACTTCTTCCCTCGTTTATTAACTGTTCTATAGCTCGCCTAAATGACCGTCATGACTGACAACTCAGGTGTCTTTTGTTTTCAAAAAACGCCATTTTCAATAACGGGTAAAACCCAATATTGAATCCCTGAACCGGAAAACTCTTGCTGTAACTGCTTTAATAGAGGCTTCAATTCATCAGCCGAGACATACATCTGGAAGCGAATACGTTTCTGACGTCCTGTTACCTGCTCTGCTAGCGATAAGCCTTTATTATCATGATGATGCGCATTAACGGGAAAACTGGTAAAACCATGATCTGATTCCAGCAATAACAGACTATCAACCATCATTTCTTCAAGACTGGGCGTAATATTGATCGTAACTAAATATTCTGTATCCTTCATGATTTATACTCCTTAGGCATCCCGAATAATTGAAACAATATCGGTAATAAAAATAAAGTTAAAAAGGTAGAGGATACGAGGCCACCAATAACAACAATAGCTAAAGGTCTTTGAATTTCAGAACCTGGCCCGGTTGCGAACAATAAAGGAATCAAGCCAAAAGCAGCAATACTGGCTGTCATCAATACCGGTCTTAAGCGCCGAGAAGAGCCCAGCGTTACCACTTTAAATAAGTCCATGCCGGTTGCTTTAAGCTGATTAAAATAACTGACCATTACCACCCCATTCAATACGGCAATACCCAGTAAAGCAATAAAACCCACTGAAGCCGGTACCGATAAATATTCGCCAGAAAGCCATAAAGCAAAAACACCACCCACCATTGCCAGCGGAATATTGGATAAAACCAAAATGGCCTGACGCACTGAACCAAAGGTTGAAAATAATAATAAAAAAATCAAACCTAACGAAATCGGTACCACCAATGACAGCGTTGCTGCTGCCCGTTGTTGATTTTCAAATTGCCCACCAAATTCAACGGTGTAACCTGTCGGTAATTTAACTTTTTCAGCAACCGCTTGACGCGCTTCATCAACAAAACCAACCAGATCACGCTCTTTTACATTACTACGCACTACCACAAATCGTTGGCCCCGCTCCCTACCCACAGAGACGACTCCTTCCACTTTTTGAATTTTAGCAATCGCCGTGACCGGCACATGACCGCCGTTGGGTAGCGTGATTTGCAAATTATCAAAATTAGCCGTATTACTTGAACCTCTTAATATTAAAGGTGTACGTTTAATCCCTTCCTGAACAATACCCAAATTTAAGCCTTCAATCTGGGCGCGCAATAATGTTTCAATACTATCGCTATCTAAGCCAAATCGCCCTGCAGCTAATTTGTCTATCGTTAGCTGTAAAAACTGCATGCCATTATTTTGCTTGGCAAACACATCAGTTGAGCCTGTTATATGCTTCAAAATTTCGGCAATTTCAGTTGCTTTGTCATTTAACACAGCAAGATCAGAGCCAAATAATTTAACCGCCACGTCACCTCGTGTTCCCGTCAGCATCTCTGAAACTCTCATCTCAATGGGCTGGGTAAACCCAAAAGCTATACCCGGTGTTTCTGCCATTACTTTTCGAATTTCTTCAATGAGCGCCTCTTTGCTATTCATACGCCACTGATCTTTAGGCTTAAGCACTAAAAATGTATCCGTTTCATTGAGTCCCATAGGATCAAGCCCAAGCTCATCAGACCCAACACGAGAGACAATAGTCGCAATTTCAGGGATATTTTTAAGTAGGTTTTTTTGAACCTGACCATCTAAAACCACTGACTGCTCAAGCGTTATTGACGGTAATTTTTCCAATTGAATAATAATGTCCCCTTCATCCATGGTGGGCATAAAAGTGCTACCAATTTGAGTGAATACGACAACGGTTACGGCCAATAAAACACCTGCACCTATAAAAACTTTTTTACTATTCGCTAAACACCATAACAAAGACGGTTGATATAATTTTTGTAATTGCCGAGGTAACCAGGGTTCTTCATGTGACACTTCTTTTAGTAAATAAGAGGCAATGACGGGAATAGCCGTTAGTGACAAAACAAGAGAGCCGCTGAGTGCAAAAACGATAGTTAAGGCTACGGGCGTAAATAATTTTCCTTCCAATCCTTGCAAGGTTAGTAAAGGCAAAAAAACAATGATAATAATTAAAATACCCGATGTTACTGGCCCCGCCACTTCACAAGTTGCCCTATAAATCACATGTAAACGGGGCAATCGCTGAGCTTTTTCGACATGCGCTAAATGCGTAATTAAATTTTCAACGACCACGACTGCAGCATCTACTAACATTCCAATGGCAATAGCCAAGCCACCTAAACTCATCAGGTTTGCAGACATGCCCATATATTTCATTAGAATAAAGGTAAACAAGGCCGCCAATGGCAAAGCCAACGCCACGACTAAGGCGGCTCGTAAATTACCGAGAAATAAAATCAACAAAACGACCACTAAAACAATCGCTTCTAATAACGCATGTAAAACGGTTTCTACCGCCTTATCGACAAGATTACCGCGATTGTAAAATACTTTAGCCTTAACACCCGCAGGAAAACCTAAGCTAATTTGAGCTAATTTCTCCTCAATACCATCAATAGTTTGTCGAGCATTAGCGCCACGCAAACTGAGCACCAACCCTGTAACCGCCTCGCCTTCACCATTTTTACTCACTGCGCCATAACGAGTTAACGCACCAATTCTAACTTCTGCGACATCACCTACCGTAATGGGTGTGTCATTTTTAGTTTCTACAACAATCGTACTAACATCCGCTAAGGTCTTAATTCGACCTTCCGCTCTAACAATCAAGGCTTCTTCGCCATCTGTCATACGCCCCGCGCCATCATTACGATTATTTCTTTCTAGCGCTTGGATGAGCTTATCTATACTGATGCCCCTAGCAGATAAACGAGTATTATCGGGCATCACTTCGAAGCTTCTAACGACACCCCCTAAAGAATTCACATCGGCAACACCAGGAACCGTTCGAAGTGCAGGTCGAACTACCCAATCGAGTAAATCTCTACGTTCCATTAAATTTAAATCACCCCCTTCTATCGTAAACATAAACAGTTCACCTAAAGGGGTTGTCATGGGCGCCATTCCACCTTCGACACCAGGCGGTAAATTGCCCCACATCGTGGTTAAGCGCTCAGCAACCTGTTGCCTCGCCCAATAAATATCAGTGCCCTCTGCAAAATCAATCGTAATATCGGTTAAGGCATATTTAGCAATAGAACGTAACATCACTTGATGAGGAATGCCCAGCAACTCAACTTCTATACGCGCGGTAATTCTAGCCTCAACCTCTTCAGGCGTCATACCGGCTGCTTTAACGATCACTTTTACCTGTGTGGGTGAAACTTCGGGAAAAGCATCAATGGGAATGCTCTTAAATGCGTAATACCCCCCGAAAGACAATAGTAAAACGACTATCATCATCAGTAAGCGCTGGCTCAGCGCAAAACGAATCAAGCCAGCCATTACTCAGCCCCCCCTAAACCCAACCATTTAGCCTTGAGTGCAACAGTCCCTTTACTAGCAAACTCTTCATTACCAGAAAAACGGCCACTAATAATTGATTCCTCTCCTTGCTTAGCAACAATGGTAACGGGGCTTACGTTAAAACCCTCTAAAGTGCGAATAAAAACAAAGAAGTTTCCTTCATTTTGAATAATAGCTGTATTAGGTACTTTATAACCGCCCTCTATCCGTTTAATGATCTGAGCATTAATCGTCTGTCCTGGACGCACATAAGATTGATTGCCACTGATTAAGGCTCGCACCTGCACCGTTTGATTAACTAAATTGATACTTTGACCCACTAAGATGATTTCAGCACTAATCGGGCTATTTTCAGCTAAGACCTGATCACCCACTTTAATGCTACCTAATCGCTCAGGAGGGACGTTAATTTCTATCCAAAGTGTATCAAGATTAGCGATACGGTATAAGGGCGACAACATATCAACACGTTCACCCGCTGCGACCATTCGATCTATCACAACACCAGAAATAGGAGCATGAATATTTAACAGTCCACTTAATTCCCTCGTTTTACTCAAATGATCGATTTCGCTACTGGTGACTCCGGCCAATTCTAATAATTGTTTCTGCTCATTAACGGCTGACATGAAAGCATTATATTGACTTTGTGTTTCCTGCCAACGCCTGTCCGCTATAATCCCTTCCGCACTCAATTTCTTATCCCGTTGATAACTAAAAGTGCCTAATTGCAATTCATTAAGTGCCTTAATATATAAGCGTTGCATCGATAATAGATCAGGACTATTGAGCTGACTCAATACTTCACCTTTTTTAACTTTATCACCTATTACAGCGATCAATTTATTGATGATACCCGCCTGAGAGGCACTAACAATATATTCATGATTGGGGGGGATCACTACTTTAGCCGAAGCAGTTAGCACTGGGATTTGCGTAACAGCTTCAAACTTACTAAGAGTTATGGCTAAGTTGCTCAATTGAGCACTTGATATTTGAAGCGCTTCTGCTGCAATAATCGTAGGACAACAAAACACCAACCCTATAAAACTTACTATCAAGAAATAATGATTTGATTTCATGGCACAACTCCGACAGCATGATTATAAAAAGCAATATCTCGCTTCATTATGACAGCACGCTCTTTGGCATAAAGGATGGCTTGTTGCGCTTGTGACTGAATTTTCAATAAATCTATCAGATCAATTTCCCCTACAGAGAAAGCAAGTTGAGTCATTCTTAAAAGTTCTTCAGACACTTTTTGACGCTCATTAGCATTATCCAATTCAACAGTATTCACTTCCATATTATGTTCCGCTTCATGGTGTGCCTGTTCTAGCTCTCGATACAACATTTCTCGTTGAGACGTTAAAGTAGTTAATTCCACATTTAGAGCCGCTATTTGGGGTTGTGCATGCACGCCGCCCCCAAAAGGCACAACCACACCCACATTAAAAAACTCAGCATGATTACTTCGACTATCAATCCCTTCATCACTTAATATTCCTGCAACAACATTGGTTTGACCTGAACCTATTGCTTTAATGGTGTTAATTTCTGCCTGTTTACGGTCAATCTCACTATTAATTGCAATAAGCGTCGGATGATTTTGCCCTAACTCTTTTGTGCCCACCAACGCCTCTTCATGAAGAAGAGGTACTTTGACCATTCTAGTAATTGAGGTATATCGCTTTCTGGTATGCATCAATTCTGCCTCCGCCATTATAAAAGCAGATTGTTTTTGCAAAAATTCAGTGTGTGCCAATAATTGATCGGCTAACGGTAAATCACCCAGTTCAACACGGCGTTTAATCGCACTTAATAATTGTTTAGAGGTCTCCCTTTCGTCTCTTGCCTGCTCAAAACGAATTTTTGCCAATGTCATATTCCACAATGCTTCTCTCACCAAACCGGCAACTCTTAACCTAATCGAGACCGCTTGTAATCCAACATATTTTTCAGCTTCTTTAGCCAGATTTTCTTGGGCATCTCGTTGACCCAAATTCCACAAAGGCACCATTAAGTTGGCCGTTCCATAATTCAACCTAAAAGACGCGATGGACTGATACCCGACTGCTATTTGTGAGGCCCCCGCTGTCCAACTCTTACTGCGCGCTGAGATAGCCGCTGCCTCTTCTTCCATAGACGTAATCAAGGCAATATCTGGGTGCGTATCCATCGTTAAATCCACGACTTTAGATAACGTTAAGGACTTATCTATTTCAAGAGGATCATGATGATTAACCATAGAGGTGGTTGTCTCCAACCCCAAAGTAAGCACTTGGGCAGACGCGGAATTGGCCATAAACTGAACGATAACTAAACAACAAACATATTCCAGTTTAAGTCTGCGCACATATAACCTGATGTTATTCAAAAACAACATAACGTAAACTCAATGCGGATTGATCCGCTTTATAATCATGGAGAAGGTATAAATTGAAAGAAGCTCCTTTGAACCTCTACAAAACGGGATAAAACTTATAATGCAGGCGGTGCTCGTGGAGAGTTTTCTTCGATTAATACTGGATAAGAATACGGTTTTAGCTGGGGAGAGCGATAATCATCAACGCTAAAGACGGCCGTATTTAATGATCGTAGACCTTGAAGAATAAAATAGTCACTATCAACCGTGTTCTCATGATGGACATACTTCTGCTTAACACCCACATCAACAGCGACAATCATGCCCTCGGCAGATGGGTTGTTTTGTAGTACTTTAATCTGAGCGACTAAATCATCTTGCAACGCACTATAATTTTCAAGTCCTGGAACATGCAGGCCCTGCTTTAAAAATTGCCCACCCTCATGCGCATGAACAAAAGGCATAAAGAATTGCAAGATTGTAAGAAAAACAACGAGAAATCTGCGCGGTGTTAAAAACATAAGGACAATGTTATATTAATAAAAGAATTAACAACTTGGCTATCATTTTTTGATTATGGCTTAATTATAAGCTCAAAAGTCTATTGAACCTGAAAAATTTTGCTTGCTACTTATTTTTTAACTTATAGTAACCTAACAATTCAATAACCATCCTAATTTAACCATTAATTATTATGAATAAATACCCCCGTATTATTGCTTTATTTTTAGTCGTGTTATCTATCAACCTCAGTGTTATAGGCGAAGCCGATGCCAAACGTTTTGGTGGCGGCAGCTCTTTTGGCGGCCGATCCTCTTATAGCGCGCCCTATAATCGTTCAGTAACACCACCGACACGCTCAGCTAATCAACAACAGGCTACGTCACAAAACCAAACAGCTAGACAAGGCATGGCCAATCGCGGCGGCTTAATGGGGATGCTGGGAGGTTTGGCCTTGGGTGGTTTACTAGGTTCTATGTTCTTTGGTGGTGCTTTTGAGAATATTAATTTTATGGATATTTTAATTTTTGGAGGGATCGCCTTTTTACTCTACAAATTATTTTCCGCAAAGACCAACGCTTATCAAAGAACAGCTTACAACCAAAGCACGCCTAACTATCAGGAACCACAAAAAGCTGATAACAACCCAGCCAGTTTCAACACGGACATTCTTTTTAAGAAAAACAACAATACTGCACCTGAACAAAATACGCCTCTTAATACTCACGCTACTGGCTCTATATCTGTTCCAGCGGGCTTTGATCAACAAGCCTTTCTAGCTGGCGCTAAAATCGCCTTTACCCTCTTACAAAAAGCGTGGGATAACCGTGATCTCGCTGAAATAAGAGGGCTATCAACCGATAAAGTTTTCGCTGAAATTCAAGACCAACTTAAAGCATCCACTTCAGAAAATCGTACCGATATACTTAAACTTGACGCAGAACTTTTAGAAATAAGAGAAATGGGTTCAGACCTTGAAGCAACAGTACTTTTTGACTCAATCATGCGCGAAGATATTAATGCACAAACTGAACAGGTCAAAGAAATATGGCATTTTGTTAAACCCAAAAACAGCCTCCAACCAAAATGGCTTTTAGATGGCATTCAACAACTCGAAGATTAAAGTTTCCTCTTGAAAATCGATTGCGCCTAACCTTAATTCTCAAAAACCAGCTGATCATTAATTACTATTGATCAGCTTTCACACCTTCCCGTCCCCTAGAAAAGGTTTTAATAAACACGCTAACTATCTAAACATGGGGGGTATTGATGGCTTTATGGGTGATGGAAAAATCAATGTCAAACCAGAACAACTTATCAATATTTTCTACAAATGGCATGTCTTTAGCGCCAGTTGGCTCTCTTTTGATTATCAACATTTAGCCAATCCAGCCTACAACTCAGATCGTGGCCCCGTAAATATTTATGGCGCCAGAGTACACTTTGAGTTTTAAAAAACGCTTAAAATTATAATGTTAATTCAATCAGTGGCTTAACAAACAAACATAACAACCCCAGAACACCAGCAACCGTGATAACGGGAATAACTCCTACCTTATAACGAAACAGCGCTAACAAAGCCAACATCCCAATCATCGCAGCAATAACATCAAAGCTGCCAGCGAAACCTTGTGGCCAGAATACCTGCACCGCAAAAAAAACAGCAAGATTGAGTATGACGCCAACCACGGCGGCCGTTATCGCTAATAACGGCGCTGTAAACTTCAAATTACCCTGCGTGGATTCTACTAAAGGCCCGCCCGCCAAGATAAACAAAAAACTAGGTAAAAAAGTAAAGTAAGTGACGACCCCTGCAGCAACAACTGCCGCCATTAAGGCAGAATCAGGTCCCAGTGGCAACTGACTCCAGCCTCCCAAAAAACCAACAAAGGTCACGATCATAATTAACGGGCCAGGTGTCGATTCGCCTAGTGCTAAACCATCCATCATTTGTGTCGCTGATAACCAATGAAAGTGTTCTACAGCACCTTGATAAACATAAGGCAATACGGCATAAGCCCCGCCAAAAGTTAGTAATGCTGCCTTAGTAAAGAACCACCCCATTTGTGTTAAAGCGTTACTCCAACCCAATTGCCAGCATAAAAAACCCATCATGCCACTCCACAAAACTAATCCTACGCCGACAATTTTAAACAATCGCAAGTAACTAAAGCGCGCATGCTCTGGTATAGGGGTTTCATCATCAATGAGAGCAGGGCCATAACAATGTTGGGGCGAACCGTGAGTGCCACCTAAAACAAACTTGTTGGGTGCAATGCGCCCACCAATAATGCCTAGTAAAGCCGCACACAACACAATCAAAGGAAAAGGCGTCGACAGCGCAAAAATAGCAAAAAAAGACATCGCGGCAATGATCCACATTAATCCGTTTTTTAACGCTCGTGTACCCATCCGATGAGCCGCGACTACTACGATGGCCATAATTGCGGGTTTGATACCATAAAGTATTGCAGCCACTTCCGGTAGCTGACCAAAGCGAATATAAATCCAACTTAAGAGCATCAATAAAAAGAATGAAGGCACAATAAATAAGAGACCTGCAATAACACCACCCCAGGTACGATGCATCAACCAGCCAATATAAATCGCCAGTTGTTGCGCTTCCGGCCCAGGCAATACCATACAATAATTGAGTGCATGCAAAAAACGACGCTCAGAAATCCAATGTTTCCGTTCAACCAAATCCTGATGCATGATAGAAATTTGTCCAGCAGGACCGCCAAAACTTATAAAACCCAGTTTTAACCAATACCAAAAAGCGTGTCCTAAAGTGACGTGAGCAGGTAATTGTGGGGGTGTATTCATGCGAAAGGATAGGAATGAGAATAACAGAGGACGTATTGAAATAACTAAAGGCATCTCCCGCCTGTGCCGTTATGTGCTTTCGTCCTTGAACCGGAGGTTCAAGTGGAGACGTAACCGTTAAATAAGGCTTCCCATATAAAACGGGCATGCACACCAGTAACGGATTTCGTCCCCGGGGTTAATACAGGTTCAGGAAACACCCAGCACACTATCGAACACCACAGGAGATACAGTGCGACATTCTAGCTTGTTTAATGATTTTCTAAAACGTTTTCTATTTTAGAGCTCAATTTAGCCAAACTCTCACTCAGTTTTTGAGTAAGTTGGGTATTCTGATTTTTCATCACCTGCAACTCATGAGCCAAGTTCAGTGCGGCCATCACAGCAATTCTATCCGGACCCGCTATTTTTCCCGAGTCTCGCATTTTGCGCATTTGCACATCAATCTGCTGAGCAGACTGAATCAAATCGTCCTGTTCTTCTTCATCACAAACGATTTTGTACTCTTTGCCCATAATAGTTAGACAAACTGGTTGTGTTTTCTTAATCACGAGCCGTCCTCCATTGCTTTTAATCGATTCATCATTGCTTCTACTTGAGTTCTGGCTAAGGCAACCTTTTCCAGTAACTCGGTTTTTTCCTGAATCAATGTATCTTGTTTTAACTTTAAAGATCTATTTTCATTTTCCACGCGATGAAATTGATCGATTAAGTGATCCAGTTTATTTTCGAAGTCTTTTATTTCAAATGTTAGATAAGTTTCTGTCATAGTTGTAACTAAAAATGGTCGCTAAGAATCAAATGTTTTTCGTTAGTAATGATAGACTTCCATAATACAGTAGTATTCTACTGATCACGTTAGAGTGAACAAATATTAACTGAGTATATTTTAATGGTAGCATAAGCGATATTTTTCTTTTAGTGATAGTAAAAATTATTATGGCTTATAACGCATGTAACGCAATAATTAAACAACTTGATGAAGACCTGTCGGCTGCTGAAGCCCACGGCATGGCCACTGGGGTGTTATGTATTAATGAACAAACAGAATCGGAATTTTGGTTAGCAGAATTATTACAAAACAGTCAGCCAGTCAAAAATGACAATGAATATGTACTGATAAGGCTTTTTGAAGAGACACGGCGCTTGCTTGGCAGTGATGAGTTTGAATTTGACTTATTTCTACCCGACGATGATGCGCCTTTGACCGAGCAGGTCGAGGCTCTAAGAAACTGGTGCAGAGGTTTCTTGTTTGGCGTGGGTGCACGAACTTCATCGGCAAAATATTCAAAAGATGTCACTGAAATATTGAAAGATATTGCTGAGTTTACCAAACTGGATGCTTATGCAGAAGGCGAAGATGATGAACGCGCCTTAGTAGAAATCACTGAATACTTAAGATCAGCCGTACTATTGCTCCGGGAGGAATTAGGTAGCAATAACGACGATATCAATGAACTTTGGCAAGAATAATATGAAACAAAGTGAATTTAAAAAACGCCGCAAACTCTTATTAAAAAACATTGGCGAAGGTAATATTGCCCTGATAGCCAGTGCGTCCATCCGAACGCGAAACAAAGACGTAGATTATCCCTTCCGACAAGATAGTGATTTTTTTTATTTAACGGGTTTTAATGAACCGGATGCTTTAGCTGTTTTTGTCCCGGGTCGTGAACAAGGAGAATATATTTTATTCTGCCGCGAATATGACGAGAAAAAAGCTTTATGGGAAGGTGCTCACTCGGGGCTTGAGGGTGCTACCACTCATTATCATGCTGATGATGCCTTTCCAATCGATGATTTAGATGATATTTTGCCCGGCCTTATGGAAAATAAGACCAAGGTTTTTTATCCAATGGGCCGTAATTCAGAACTAGATCATAGCTTGCTCGAATGGATCAATCATATCCGCAGCCAATCAAGATCAGGGGTTGTTGCGCCGGGTGAATTGGTTTCTTTAGAGCTTATATTGCATGAAATGCGTCTATTTAAAAGTCCTGAAGAAATTAAAATGATGCGTCGAGCGGCTGAGGTTTCTGCAAAAGCCCATATTAAAGCCATGCAAACTTGCAAGCCAGGCCTCTATGAATATCAAATAGAAGCAGAACTTATCTACCATTTTTTTCAAAATGGCCTACGCGCAGTGGCTTATCCATCGATTGTTGCAGGCGGTAAAAATGCTTGCACTTTACATTACACTGAAAATACATCTAAATTGAAAAGTGGTGATTTACTGCTTATTGATGCGGGTGCTGAATGTGAACATTATGCTGCCGACATTACCCGAACTTTCCCAATTTCTGGAAAATTTAGTACGCCGCAAAAACAACTCTACCAACTGGTCTTAGATGCGCAAGCCGCTGCACTTGAACAAATCAAACCCGGCGTGCCTTGGAATCTAGCTCATGATGCTTCTGTTGAAGTTCTTACTAGCGGATTAGTGGCTTTAGGCCTGCTTACGGGTAAGGTCAAAAAACTCATTAAAGACGAGAAATATAAACAGTTTTACATGCACCGTATTGGGCATTGGTTAGGTATGGACGTGCATGATGTGGGCGACTATAAAGTAAATCAAGAATGGCGACTATTGGAAGCGGGCATGGTGCTGACAGTAGAACCCGGTTTATATATCCCCTCAGACTGCAAGTCCGTAGATGAGAAATGGCGTGGTATAGGTATTCGGATTGAAGATGATATTTTGGTCACGTCTGATGGCCACGAAGTCTTAACCTCTGACGTACCTAAATCGATAGTCGATATTGAAGCCTTAATGCAGGCAAGCTAATGCAACAAAACTATGACTTATTAATTGTTGGTGGCGGATTGGCTGGCAACTGTTTAGCGCTAGCGCTAAAAAACAGCGGACTTCGTATTGCCATAATAGAAGCCAATTCTCGTGAGCACCTGCATCAATCTCCCGCAGGTGATAGAGCCTTAGCACTGGCATCTGGCACGGTGATGATGCTAGAGCAATTAAATATTTGGCAAGGTATTAGTCATGCCGCCACACCAATAAAACATATTCACATTTCTGATCGTGGTCATTTTGGAAAAACACGATTGTCGGCAGAAAAAGAACATGTTGATGCCTTAGGTTATGTCATAACGGCACGCGATATTGAAACGTATGTTGCCAACCTTGTTACTGAAGCCGGTATAACTCTTATTATTCCGGCTCGAGTGGTTGGCTTAATGTCGGGGGATAATGAAGTCTGCGTCAGCTTAAAACAAGGTAATGAGTCATTAACCGTCTCAGCCCACTTGTTAGTAGGTGCTGACGGTGGCTTATCTTCAGTCCGACAATTATTGGATATACCTCAACAAATAACGGAATATGGTCAAACTGCAATAGTGACTACCGTAAAATCAACTCTTACAAATAATAACACGGCCTTCGAACGCTTTACATCCTCAGGTCCTTTGGCCTTATTACCTGTTGCTAAAAACCAATGTGCCGTGGTCTGGACACGTACGACTCAGGATGCTGAAGAACTGATGACCAGTAGCGATAGCGATTTTCTCGCTACTTTGCAGCTCTGTTTTGGTTTTAAATTGGGTGAACTTAGTTTATCAGCACCTAGACGTGCCTTCCCGCTATCACTCATCCGAGCAGAAGCCATGGTTTCTGGTAGAGCCGTGATTATAGGTAATGCAGCCCACCAACTTCATCCTGTTGCTGGCCAAGGTTTTAATTTAGGTTTACGAGATGTTGTCAAATTAGCCGAAATATTAACGGAGCAATCTGAGCTAAATAGGGATATTGGCGAGACCAAACTCTTACAGGCTTATGCCGCATCTCGAAAAAAAGATCATGATTTAACAATTGGCTTTACTGATACTGTGGTCAAGATTTTTTCTAATGAATGGTTATCACTGGCGCTAGTTAGAAACATGGGTTTAACCTTGCTAGACCACATTCCTGCGGTAAAAAAATTACTAACTCGCCATGCCATGGGCCTTGCTGAAAAAAAACCTAGTTTATAAAATAGCCCTCCTTAAAATAAGGAGGGCTCAGTAAAATACTGACAAACCTCAAACGACTTTGGGGTCTTTAAGCATTATCTGTTTTTGCACCCATAACAGAGAAAAAATTGATGCCCATCCACTCCATTTTGGATGCCTTATACTTATCTACTTCGCCTTCTTATCTTTACTGGGTTCAACCACTACTGCTGCAGGTTCAACCACTACTGCTGCAGGCTCAACAACCGGAATATCACCAACTAAAATATCTTTTTTATTTTTGTCTAAGGTTTTTTGACCTATTCCTTTAACACTCGTTAAGTCTTCGGCTGTTTTAAATAAGCCCTTCTCTGTTCTATATTTTACGATAGCTTCCGCTTTTTGTTGACCTATTCCTAGCAAGGCATCAGAGATAGTTTTAGCGTCAGCCGTATTAATATTAACCGGCGCCGCTAATACATTAAAAGCAAATAACGATAACAATAGCAGTATAAGTTTTTTCATAAAACCTCCTAATATATAAATAAAATACCAGTGATATCCTTGCTATCGGGTCAGATAACAAAAACTATCAAAGTTCAGTCTAGTTGGTTATTAGGGGAATACAATGAAGGTTTAACTTTATTTATCATCTGTTACACAAGATAACTATTGGCATCAAGCAATTGATCTATAGGGGAACATTAGCAATAATAATAGCTCGCTTGGGTGCGGGCAGTCCTTCACAGGTTAACTGAGGGTTTTCGACGCTAAGAAAATCTTTGAGCGAATGAAACTGCATCCATTCAGTACTACGTTGTTCTTCAACCGTTGTTGAAGTGACATCAATTAAACGAATATTTAGAAAACCACAGCGCTTTAACCAACTAATCAACGTTTCGCAACTAGGTAAAAACCATACATTACGCATTTTTGCATAGCGCCCCTCAGGTAATAATACCTCACCGAGTCCACCATCAATGACTAATGTTTCCAATACTAATTCACCACCCGGTTTGAGACAATCTCTTAACTCCATAAGATGATCAATAGGTGAACGGCGATGATAAAGTACCCCCATTGAAAAAACAGTATCAAAAATCTTTAAGCCATAAGGCAAATCTTCTATCCCTAATGGCAGCACATAAATAGGCGCTTCGCCATAAAGTCTTTTAACTAACTGAAACTGAAGAACATTAAGCAGCAAGGGATCTATACCTACCACCATTTTCGCACCAGCACCCAACATACGCCAACAATGATACCCATTTCCACAACCTACATCTAAAACTAGCCGATGATTAAGCGGTGAGATATGATTTTTTAGACGCTCCCATTTCCAATCTGAGCGCCATTCAGTATCAATATGGATATCAAATAAGTTATAAGGACCTTTGCGCCAAGGATGCAATGCCTTAAGCTGACTCTCAAGTTCCAGCCTAGCTTGCTCAAGCAGATCACTCGACACACCAATCTGAACAGCATCACTATCTAGTAAACGATGTTGGGTGCTTGGTAGGGGCATAGAGTCAATAACGGACTGCCAATGCGCAAGGGTGCCGTGCTTGCTTAAATCAAACGCACTCGCTATTTGTTGGGGTAATTTACTGACCCAATCATCTGCCTTTGTTTCAAGAAGTAGTTTATATAACGGTTGATAATCGATCATTTATTGGGTAATGATTAGTCTGAGTGCGGCTTTTTAAAAAGCTTCATGGCGGTAGATGCCATATTTCTCAAAGGTGTTCGAGGAAATAAAAGGGGGGAGTCTAGCTAAAAATCATACGCTAACCCAGTCGTTTAATAACGGGGTTAGCGATGTAAACCAAACTTAGGAATTTTTTGCTGCAAGTGCTTCTGAATTACGTTTTGCCAAACTATCAATCACCGCATTTAAAGAGCCTTTGGTTTGAACTTCAGAGGTAAATGTTGTGCGATAGTTAGTTACCAAACTCACGCCTTCGATCATAATATCGTACGCTTTCCATTCTCCGTTACTCAACAGCATACGGTAATCCACTGCGACAGGCTGGAGACTAGGCTGTAGAACTTCTGTTTTCACGATCACTTTTGTCGCATCGGCTTCCATTTCAATTGGCAGATAACGGATCGACCAATCTTTAAACTCGACAAATGCACGGGAATAAGTTCTTACTAATAAAGTTTGAAACTCTTGCTTAAAACGCTCACGTTCCTCAGGTGTCGCTGTTTTCCAAAGCTTACCCAAGACTAGAGCCGAAATTTTTTCAAAATCAGTGCTTGGTAAAATAGCTTCATTAACAAATTGATTAACCTTTGAAAAATCCTTAATAAAAGCTTTATCCTGCATTTTTTTCTGTAATTTTGCCGACGCCGTCTCAATAGCTTGTTGTGGAGGCAATAAATCATCCGCTATAACTTGAGTAATAGGCATTAAAGCCATTAATACCGCAAAAAAACCAAACAATGTGTAGCGATTAACGTTCATAAAATTCTCTCAATTCAATCTAGGGTAGGGTTTTCATATTTTTCAAATATCAGCAGATAAATTCCCTGATACAATCACTCGCTGTATTAGCTAATAAAATGCTTAAATAACCAAACTTTTTTCGTAACCATGAGTATGGATAAATATGACATATAATAACATCAATTTTCCCAGTACACGCATGAGAAGAATGCGCTACAACAATTTTTCTAGGCGTTTAATGCGTGAAAATCGCTTGTCCGTTGATGATCTTATTTACCCTATGTTTGTCACGGAAGGTGACCATCAAAGAGAACCCATCGCCTCCATGCCTGGAGTAGAACGTTATTCATTAGATTTATTACTTGAGCAAGCCGAAGAAATAACAACTTTAGGCATCCCCGCCATTGCATTATTTCCCGTTACACCTGCTCATAAAAAGTCAGATGATGCTGCCGAAGCCTATAATCCAGAGGGCTTAGCTCAACGAAGTGTCAGAGCTCTTAAAAAAGCATTTCCACAGTTAGGCATTATTACTGATGTTGCTTTAGACCCCTTCACCTCTCACGGGCAAGATGGACTGATTAATCAGGAGGGTTATGTTATTAATGATGAAACCATCGCTGTTTTAGTCAAGCAAGCTTTATCTCATGCTGAAGCAGGTGCTGACATTGTTGCCCCTTCTGACATGATGGATGGCCGCATTGGCGCCATTAGATCAGCACTAGAAGCAAACCATCACACCAACACCCTCATCCTCGCATATTCAGCAAAATATGCCTCCAGTTTTTATGGTCCATTCAGGGATGCCGTTGGCTCCTCAAGCAATCTTGGCAAAAGCAATAAGGATAGCTATCAAATGGATCCAGCAAATACTGATGAAGCCATGCGCGAAATTCAGCTTGATTTACAAGAAGGCGCCGACATGATTATGATCAAGCCCGGAATGCCTTATCTGGACATTATGCAACGCGCAAAAGAACAATATGGCGCACCGACTTTTGCTTATCAAGTCAGTGGCGAGTATGCCATGCTTAAAGCGGCCTCACTCAATGGTTGGCTGGATGAAAAACAAGTCGTATTGGAATCTTTGCTAGCCTTCAAACGCGCGGGTTGTGATGGAATTTTAACCTATTATGCCAAAGCGGCTGCACAGTGGTTGCAAGAATGATTTTACTCGACAAATATGCCGTTTTTGGCCATCCCATTAAACACAGCAAATCACCACGCATTCATAAGATTTTTGCCGAACAAACCAGTCAGGCGCTTGAATATATAGCTCAGGAAGTACCTGCTGAACAATTTTCAACCGCTGTAGACTGTTTTTTTTCTAACGGCGGCAAGGGTTTAAATTGCACCATCCCACTTAAAGAACTCGCCTGGTCTTATGCTGATCTCAAAACAGAGCGTGCCCAACTAAGTAAAGCGGTTAATACGTTGGCTATTCAAAATGATGGCAGTATCCTTGGCGACAATACTGACGGCATAGGTTTAGTAACAGACTTAATGCGCAATCATGGTCTTACTTTAGCGGGAAGTAAGATCTTAATTTTAGGTGCGGGAGGAGCAAGCAGAGGCATCATAGCGCCTATTTTCGAACAATCCGTTGCATCCATTGTTATTGCTAATCGTACCGTTGATAAAGCCCTCAATCTTGCCGCTGAATTTCAACACAAAGGTCACATTAACGGTTGTGGCTTTAACGACTTAGGTTCTCAACAATTTGATTTAATTATTAATGCGACGTCAACCAGCCTAAGCGGCCAAATACCCCCACTACCTAGACATCTCCTAGCTAACAAGGGCGTTTGTTATGATCTTGCCTACAGCAATGAACCGACTGCTTTTGTCCGCTGGGGCGAAGAAAACCAGGCACTAAAAAGCTTAGATGGTTTGGGTATGCTGGTCGAGCAAGCGGCCGAAGCTTTTTTTATCTGGCGTGGAATACGACCAGAAACCGCACCCGTTATTCAATTACTTAACGCAGAGCGAAATTCGTGAGGCGCTTTGCCTCACATTTTTAAGCTTGTTTTAAATGCTCATTTTTCAAATGAATATAATGTTCGGCAGAGTATTGCAAAAATTCTTTTTCAGCCTCTTTTAACGGTCTGACTTGTTTTGCGGGTGAGCCAACATATAAATAACCACTTTCCAGTCTTTTTCCCGGCGCCACCAATGAGCCCGCACCTAACATGACAAAATCCTCGATGACGGCATCGTCCATAATAATGGCACCAATGCCAATCAGGCAATAATCACCGATAGTACAGGCGTGAACGACTGCTTTATGACCAATAGTGACATAATTACCGATACGCAAAGGATGGCCTTGTGTGGAAAATTTTCCCGCATGCGACACGTGCAGCACAGAACCGTCCTGAACATTTGTGCCCTCACCTATGGTTATGCTTTCAACGTCGCCTCTAATAACCGTCATTGGCCATATCGACACATCATTTCCTATTGTTACATCACCAATGACAACAGCACTATCATCTATAAAAACCGCTTCTCCAAGGATAGGCTGCTTTTCATTAAACCTTCTAATCGACACCTTTCACTTCCTTAATTTTAAATCAGCTATAAAAATAAGTATGACATTGATAGCAAATATTTTTTTAGTGTCTGCTAAAAAAGTTTAAGCTACCTGATAATTATCATCTTTGCCTATTACCCATTTTATTATTTTAAGCCATAGCATGAATGTCATACAAGGAAACGGCTTTGTTGCCGAGATTATCCGATCGTCCAAGAGAAAATCTTCAGCCATTAAAATACAAAAAGGCAAAGTTTTTGTTATTGTGCCTGAAAGCTTAAGCTATGCAGTCATAGAATCGTTAGTGCTTAAAAAAAATCGCTGGATTAATGAAAAACTGAATATTCAGAATCAAGTTCTCGCCATAAAACCAAAAACATTTACTTGTGGTGAAAGCTTTTCTTACCGAGGCAACCCTCACCTGTTAAAAATTGAAGCCGGTCTTTATCCAGCCATAAAGTTGTCCCAAGATCAATTGGTCATTTTTGTTAGAGACGTATCGGCCGACAACAGTAAAGCCATCAAGCAATTACTGATTAAATGGTTTAAACAGCAAGCAGAGGTTCAGTTAAAAGAAAAAACGGATCATTATTCAAAAATAATTGGGGTAACGCCATCGTCCATTACCATCAAAACATTTAAAGCACGATGGGGAAGTTGCAGTATTACTAAAGCCATTCAATATAACTGGAAAATTATTATGGCACCTGAATCTATTATTAACTATCTAGTCGTGCATGAGTTATGCCATATACTCCACCACAATCACTCACCTACTTATTGGCAAGAAGTTAAAAAACACTGCCCTGATTACCGTGAGTGTGGCGCTTGGTTAAAAACAAACGGTGTTACGTTAGATATTTAATTAACAGACTATGTGTCATTATGATTAAAGGACATCAAAGCAATCATTATAAATATAATCAATAAGATAGGCCAAAAAAATGGCGCCAAAATTGCCACACAGAGCCCCACCAGAACCAACGCCATCACAAATATAAATACGCCCACGCCTAAAAAAAGCATGACCATCAATATACCCGTCATTAACATAATAATTAAAAAAGAGGGAATAGCGGCTAAACGAATTAAGGGTTCTGCAACAGGAACACCATTCAACATAAGGCTAAACTGCCCGACATCAGGATGAAATAAAAAGCTCAAAACTGCGACAATAAAACCCACTATAAACACTTTGGTCAGTAACTTCGTTTTACCTTGAGACGCCATAAATCACCTTTATAAAAAATTAAAATGCGCTAAAACTTAAATAGAATCTATCACCAAACATAATGATAGGTATATAAAAGCGAAACTAAGAATAAAAATATTAACCACCCTGCAGCAAACAAAACCGAACGGTTTCTGGCCAAAGCAACCGCATAAATTGCTTTTAGCACATTATTGCTACCACTCGCCAATATAACAGCTGAGACAATCGCAGAATTGGATACTGTAAATTTACCGCTAAGTAATGACAGGATAAAAGGATCAATATCGGTAAAACCAACCACAATAGCTAAGGATTTAAGGCCATGCCCACCATATTGAGTCGTTACATAATTAGTCAAAAATGCAAACAACATGAATGATACAGCAAATAAAACAGCCGTTGATAATTCTAATGGATGCCGCACAATACTATTATCATGTAATTGCGTTTCATGGTTTTTAACCATAAACAACGCCATAATCACGACTAACGACGCCACAATAATACTAAGAAAAGGCAGCCATAACTGAGCCACTATCGCTTGATCAAAAGCAACAATAATCGCCAATAAGCGAATATACATCATGGTAGTCGCCATAATAAGCGCTGAAGAGACATTTCGCCCTGATGCGCCAGTTAATTCATGAGCTCTACGCCCAATGACAACCGTTGCCACGGTACTAGAATATAGGCCACCCAATAATCCCGTAATCAATAAGTTTCTACTTTTAAAGAAATAACTATTTACCAGATAACTCAGATAAGAAAAGCCCGACACAATGATAACCGCAAGCCACACTCTATAATAGGTCACCGGCAGCATTGGCGCGATCAATTGATCCGGTAATAACGGAAGAATAACGCCTGAAATAATTAAAAACTTGGCCAATGTTGCTATTTCTTCATTAGCCAGTTGATCAGAAAAGCGATGAATGAGGGTTTTTTCACTCAAGACCAAAATTAATACAACAATAAAAAGCACTAAAAACCAACTGGGAAACAAGCTTGCAATAGGCCCTATTAAATAAATCAAGAATAAAAAAATGGTACTAAAAAGTGAAAACTTATTGGTTGCAGAAAGTCTCCAATAAAAAACCAGCAGCAACAATCCCAACAAGAACAAACCGAGAGCAAACAATAGCTTACTAGGATCCAAAAGGTACAGCATAAAACCCAATACACCCACTAAAACAAAGGTGCGTGTGCTACCAAAATTTAATTTATAGTCATTAATTTGATGATAATTACGAAACTCAAGACCCACCACAAAAGAAAAAGCCACCGTCATCATAAATTGAATCATTAACGGGGGGATGGCGTTGTATAACTCCATCAACTTAATGGTCCTGAGACTTGCAAATTCAAGTTATCGATCGTTTCACGGGCTTTTTTAGTAATGTAAAACAATACTGCCAATAAAATCAAGATACCTAACACCAATAAAGGAAAAGAAACGCCACTCTGTTTCGTTGAACCACTCACTAAACCCGCAAAATGTTTCGTGGTATACCCCATATAAACCAAACTAGCGTTATAGATCAAAATACCCGTAGTTGCGCCAAGATAAGGCCAAAAACTAACGCGTGTTACTGACAATGCATAGCTAAGCATTGCAAAAGGCAATGGCGTTAACCTCAATAGAAACATTAACTTGGTTGGCTGGTTGTCAATCGCGGCATCGAGAGCCGCTAAATATTTATGCTTGGCAATAAAAGCAATAACCTTGTTCTTAATTAAGTAGCGGCCCAGAATAAAAATAAGCGCCGATGCTATGTAAGTGGCTATGACCATGTAAAGTTCTGCAGCACCGATTGAAAACAACAACCCCGCCACAAAACAGAGCGTATCAACTGAGACAAAAACGGGGGTTAAGGCTACGAATAAGGTAATAAAACCCAAAGGCGCATAAACGCCTAATTTCTCTATCCATAATTCTATATCAGGAAGATAAATTTTAAGCTCATGGCCGATAGCGGCTATAACAAAAGCCACTGCCAAAATGACGACTATTTTCTTGCTAATAGACCGATTATTAAGTTGCATTAGCGACGATTCCTTTTCAAGAAATTTACACGCCAAAAACGACAGGTTGGCATGTAAATTTTATTACTTTAAATTCCTCTTTCTTTACTCAATTTCTATAGCGAGTAACACTAACTATTTGACCTGAAAATTTGTAGGTGCTTAAGCAAATCTCTCAATCATTTTATCTGCCTGCTCAGCAAACTCTTCAAGATTACCTTTTGTTACCTTATCTACCGGAATAACCAGCGCGGTACTTAAATCGATGTAAATATAAACATAACGTTTACCATACTCCACCCTAACCAAATCAGCCCAAGCCATTTTATTTTTACCGCTAGGGGATTTTTCCAAAAGATAGTTGGGGTTTGTAGGATCTATACTTAAGGTATAACTGCCAAACAAATTACTTTTTTCTTTAGCCGTGTAATTTTTTAAAATCTGTCGGCGTAAATCCAACATCATTATTCTGGGTGATAAGACGGCCCATAGCGCCGCCATTGCAACGATATAACCCGATGAATTCATATCACCATAATAAAAATAATAAAACGCACCGATAACCCCCATGACACCCGGTACTATCCAACGATTTTTCTTAATGTTGTATTGTATTTCATCATTTCTCATGAATTGTATTTCATTAAAATGGATTAAATCTTCTTCGCCAAACTCGTATTCTATTTCAAACATAACCTTAATCTTTTTGAAGTTTAAAAATCTAGTGCATTTTTATTTTATTATAAACACTACGTCTAAAGGCATTAGAAAGCGTCAACATTGCTGTTCTAAAATAGCCATGAATTGCTACTTGATGCATTTTGTAAAGTGACAGATAAACTACTTTCGCAATAAATCCACCAATACTTACCGTGCCCATCAAATTTCCCATTAAATTACCCACCGTGGTGTATTTACCTAATGAAACCAAGGAACCGTAATCATAATAAACAAATTTCTCCAGACCGCGACCATTTATTCTATTAATAATGGATTTAGCTAAAACAGATGCTTGTTGATGCGCCGCTTGAGCCCTAGGTGGCACATTGCCATTATGCCCTTCCCAAATACACGCCGCACAATCACCCATTGCAAAAACAGCATCATCATTTGTTTTTAAGTAACTATCGACGATCAATTGATTAATATGATTGATTTCCAAACCATCCATATCTTTCATCCAATCGGGGCCTTTAATACCTGCCGCCCAAACTTTCAATCCCGCTTCAATAAACTCACCATCATGCGTCTTTACACCTTCTTTAGTGACTTCAGTTACCCGCCGGCCCATTCTAAGATCTACGCCCAAACTCACCAACTGCTGCTGAGTCGCCGTTGCCAACTTAAGTGGCAACGCCGGTAACAATTGGGTCGCGGCTTCAATAATGGTCAATTTAACGGTACTCTTTTCATTCAAGCCATAAATAGCCAGAACATTAGTCACCTCATATAACTGTGCGGCCAATTCAACACCCGTAGCCCCCGCGCCTATAATGACAATAGACAGCGGCTTAACAGTAGCACTATTTTTCCCTATATAACTTTTTAAATAGGACTCAAACAATTGTTTTTGAAACTTAAAGGCTTGAACCGTCGTATCCAAAAACAAACACTGCTCTGCCACCCCTTTAATATTAAACGTGTTACTCACACTACCAACAGACATAACCAACGTATCATAACTAAACACGCGGCTAGGTATAAGCTCTTCACCACTATCACTTAAGGTAGGGCTCACATAGATTTCTTTCTTCTTTCTATCGAGACCTTCCATTCGCCCCAATCTAAAAGAAAAATGATTCCGATGTCCTTGTGGCAGATATTCAACCTGCTCAGATTCATCCAATGTTCCAGCGGCTACTTCATGTAATAAGGGCTTCCAAATATGTGTTGATGCCGCGTCAATTAAAGTAATGTCGGCTAAGCCTTTTTTACCTAATTTACAACCCAAACTAGTTGCTAATTCAAGCCCAGCTGCACCACCACCCACAATCACTATTTTATGTTTTTTATTATTATCGTTAGTCACTGCTCCCCCTCAATACAATTTTTTTACATACTATAACACTATATCTATTGCAGTTAAGCCCTTCATATCCGACAAGCCTTTTCTGCTAACGCTTCTTTGCGTGCTCTATTATTTCACGTTATCGCTCGTCAAACTCAGCAACTTACTACTGATTTTGACGGCCATGCTGACGTGTCGGATCCTGTTGCTGGTTTTACTGTACTTGCATACCCTATTGAGGTTGTGCTTGTATCGTTTGCTGACTAGCCATTTCCTGTTGTTGTCTTTGCTTAGCCTGACGTTGTGCCTGCTCTGCTTGCTGTGCTTGCTGCTGAGCCTGAAACGCCTGCTGACTAGCCATTTCCTGTTGTTGTCTTTGCTGAGACTGACGTTCCGCCTGCTCCGCTTGTTGCGCTTGTTGCTGAGCCTGAAACGCCTGCTGACTAGCCATTTCCTGTTGTTGTCTTTGCTGAGCCTCACGTTGCGCCTGCTCCGCTTGCTGTGCTTGTTGCTGAGCCTGAAACGCCTGCTGACTAGCCATTTCCTGTTGTTGCCTTTGCTGAGCCTCACGTTGCGCCTGCTCCGCTTGCTGCGCTTGTTGCTCTACTTGTTGCTGAGCCTGTAACGCTTGCTGACTAGCCATTTCCTGTTGTTGCCTTTGCTGAGCCTCACGTTGCACCTGTTCTGCTTGCTGCGCTTGTTGCTCTACTTGTTGCTGAGCCTGAAACGCCTGCTGACTAGCCATTTCCTGTTGTTGCCTTTGCTGAACCTCACGTTGCGCCTGTTCCGCTTGCTGCGCTTGTTGCTCTACTTGTTGTTGAGCCTGTAAAGCCTGCTGACCGGCCATTTCCTGTTGTTGCCTTTGCTGAACCTCATGCTGAACCTGTTCCGCTTGCTGTGCTTGTTGCTCTACTTGTTGTTGAGCCTGTAACGCCTGCTGACTGGCCATATCCTGTTGTTGCTCTACTTGTTGTTGAGCCTCACGTTGAACCTGCTCCGCTTGCTGTGCTTGTTGCTCTACTTGGTGTTGAGCCTGTAAAGCCTGCTGACCAGCCATTTCCTGTTGTTGCCTTTGCTGAACCTCACGCTGAACCTGCTCCACTGGCTGACCATCAAAGGCTTGTTGAGTAGTAACTATTGGCGATTTATTAACTGGCATCAATACTGTTGTATCGACTTCCGGACTGTTTACAAGCAAGGGGGATTGATTATTTTCAATAGGCGTAGGGACGGTAGTTATTAAAGGTGAAATAGGTAACAAGGCCTGGTTTTTATCAAGCACACCAAGACCCTGTGGCTCATCAATTCTTTTAGACACTATAGGTTGCGGATCCAATTCCAGTCCTGATAATTTTTTTTCAGGCCTCATTGCTAGTGGTAATTCCTGAACTATAGCGTCCGCTGCAGGTAAACTTGCTGACTCAACTGGCACATAAGGGCCTTGAATATGATTAGCCGTATCCTTCAGCCGCCCTGCCACTCTAGGCTCATGATGCCCAGACAACCCCGACTCAGCTAAAGGCAACTCCGTTCTAGTTCCATCCTCATTTTTCCCATCCAAGCGCCTTGCCAACTCTTCATTTTGATGTATTTCGGCGTGCGTAGCTCCCGCCAAAGGAAGCTGAATAATATCGGGCTGGCCATGATGACGATCCACTTTATTACTCTCAACGCTATCGTAGACTTTAGGCTTAACAGACATTACCGGCTGATGTGTCACCGCTTCAATTTGAGAAACGGGTATTCCCTGGTTAACAATCCTCTTATTCATTAAGGTGACGTTATTAGTGTAATGGGTCGCATTAATAACCTCTCGATTGTTACTACGCGGCCTGATGTGTCGACTAATATTTCGATTAGTGACCTCACGCTCACGCACAGCCACCCAAGAATCCCAGCGCAAATCACGATCATAATTAAAATAACTTATGTTTAAACCCACACCCGATTGCCACATAACATTGGGGGGCATAGGTGCCCAGGCTGCATAACCACCTCCTGAACGCCAAAACACCCAAGCAGGCGCCCATGTTCGGCCCGGCACCCAAAGCCAGCCATACCAATTATCCCAAGCCCAACGCCCATAATGATAAGGCGCCCAACCCCACGGCTCATTGGACACCCATAACCATCCATAATCATCGGTATGCGCCCAGTAACCGTCAGTATAAGGCCGCCATTGGCTCCCCACATTATGGGGATACCAAACACGTCCATAAGTTCGGTGATACACCCAGTTTCCGTAAGGTGCCATAGCATCATGAAAAACACTGACATCCACATTAACGCCAGAATTAGCCTGAGCCTCACGAACAGCCAGTAAACTAAACATAAAAAGGACCATGACCAAAGTCAATGACATTAATCTAAAGGTAGGTCGAGCACTCATGATGGCAGCCTAATAAAAAAGTTAATAATGATATCAATCCTAAAATATAGTTGAATAAAACATAAACAACGCTTAAATTCTAAAACTCATAATATTAATAAACGCTGAACACATTATTAACTCTCGCTCAGTCATGCTTTTTGCTTAACTCAAACACCTAGATTAATCGTTGCATAAGTCATTGCATGAAATGATATAAGAATGAATTGTAGGAGTGGCTTTAGCCTCGAGTTCGTGGCTAAAGCCACTCCTACTAAATACTGAACCCCACTAACTGTGAGCAGTGAGCTCTTAGTATCGGAAAAGTGCACAAACTTATGAGACGATTGATAAAGCCAAAATTTAGGCAAAAAAAAACCCGCTATAAAACGGGTTTTTTTTATTTTAACGCTTCCTAAATCATCAAGAAGCGCTTCAATATAATAAGTTTAAAAACTTATTTACTGTTTAAAGGTTGTTGTGGCTCACCATCAACTGATAGTTCAACTCTACGATTGTTAGCACGACCTTCTTCAGTATCATTGCTAGCAATAGGACGAGTCCAACCATAGCCATGTGCTGTCAGATTAGTTGAGCCTGAGCCATTTGCAAGGTACTTTTTAACAGCTACTGCACGACGATCAGACAACGTCATATTATGTTTAAAGCCACCCGTTTTACTTGTGTGTCCTTGAACTTCAATAACAACACCAGGATTTTCTTTAATAGCTTTAGCGGCATTATCAAGGTTAGGGAAATATTCAGGTTTAATAATATCTTTGTCATTATCAAACTTCACATCAACAATCCAGCAACCCGCGATACTGACCTGAACACCTGGTAAGGTAGTTGGGCATTTATCAACACAATCATTGACGCCATCATGATCACTATCCAGCACAGAACAACCACTGACTACAGGTAATGGCGCTGGAAGAGGCTGAGGCTCAACCGCTGCAACAACTGGAGCAGTTGGTTTTGCGCCTAATGGCACAACAAAGCCTAAATTAACAACCATGTCACTAAATTCATTCGTGCCATCTTGTAAATTAGCATTAAAGTTTTGATTGTAACGATAACGAACATCACTACGTAACAAAAAGTTATCGCTCACTTCATAAGTAAGACCGGCGCCTGCTTCACCAATGAAGCCAACACCGCTGTCACCGTTGTGACTAGAGTTCATAGCACCTAAACCGATAACGGTATAAGGTGAAAAAGTGCCTCTAGAGATGAAATATTGCACATCAGCTGTTCCGCCAGTCATGTCCCAACGGCCATTTCCACTATGCGCATCTAAACCTTGGTAGAAACCTTTTACTTCAACGTTAAAATGCTCATCAAGCATTTTACCAAAACCTAAACCACCGCCCCAACCGTTATCAGAATTACGATCGCCGCCGGGTTGTACAAAAGTACCAAAAGGAGCCACATACCATCTTTTATCAACTAGATCATCAGCTTGAGCGATTGCCATAAAGCCTAAGCCAGACAAAGCGGCTACCAGCAATAAATTCTTATTTAACATAAATCTCTCCAAATAAATTTTAAAACAAACGATACAAGGCAAAATGGTGACCTATCAAAGCTCGCCTCTTAGTCCCAATTATCTCGCCTGAAACATAGTAGCTTAATATCCACAATTTTGTCCAATATACCACAAATCTTTTATTGTGTTATCAATTATCTCTGTTATGTTCTAACATTATGCTTTAACAGTTATTGAATTTGTATGATCACAACGTCAAATTTACCCCTAAAATCCAGAGAAAAAAATGATTAAAATATTTCACCTTACCTTTATTTTGCTATCCATCAGTAGTTTTGTTGGACGCGTTATCTTAGCGGAAACGCATCCAGCCATTCTTAAACAAAAAGCCCTCAAAATTGCCCCGCATGTTATTGACAGCCTATTGCTGCTAAGCGGACTCACTCTTATTTTTCAAGGTGGTTGGCTGTCAACAGACTATGGTTGGATTATTGCCAAAATAATAGCCTTAATTGCCTATATTGGCCTAGGTGTTATTGTTATGCGTAATAAAGGAAAAACGAGATGGCTAGCTTTTGTTGCGGCAATGGCCTGCTTTGTTTATATCGGTATAGTCGCCGTCACTAAACAAGCCTTTTTCTTTATTTAAAGTTAGCGTCACTTTTTTATAAATAAAAAGCCGTCTCTGCAATCTTTAGCTCTAAGCAGCGAAGCACCTCTTTTGCATTCTTTAAGGCGTCAGCCTCAAACTCAAGAGGGCCAGAATTTGTAACGACAGCCCAACGTGACAACTGATTTTTTAATTGCATTTGCTCATTAACCGTAAAATGATACTGCCCTATCAACTGATCAAACATACTGGATTCAGGCTGAGTTGCCGACAAAGCCTCAGCAAGGGCTCTGGCCAGCAAACACTCAACCGCAGAAACATGGCCCGCTATTAACGATGACACTTGTTTAGCTTGAATGTTTTCAGCAGGGGCGTATTGATTGTCAGAAATAATTTTTAGACAATAAAGGTATTCATTTGATGAGAAACGCACAGCAGTTTCATAAAAGGCAGAGGCCTCCATATCACAGAGATTGACTTGATCATAAGTCAATTGGGGCCTTGATACGGTTTGAAGACTAGCGGTAGCGAAAGTCGAAGTAAAAATTAAAGAGGGATAATAACGACGCTGACTATCCGCATCGGTAATTTTATCGATTAGAAACAAACTGCCTAAGGGATGATCCTGATGGCCGGCGATACCCAAATTAAGAATAATGGCAGGCTCAGTTGAGGCAAATAAGGCTTGCGTATAAGCCACGCCAGCAGCCATTGCACTTTTGCCTACGCCCGTTACCGTTAAGCAAATATCCTTATTTAAATAAACGGCAAAGGGCTGAACAGCCACTTCTTTTTTTAATTTAAAATGCTCAACTAAAGGTTTTGCCTCGCAAGGCAAAGCTATATATATAAAAAGTTTATGAGTGTATTGGCGCATTATTTAGAAGCTTTACAGCTTATATTAAAGTTTTTATAGGCTTTCATAGACGATTAACTAACCTAAAGAGCATTACTATGTTTATTAATACGTTACCGATTATTTTTACTTATACCCAGTTGTTTTCACTGACTGAGGCGCTGATATTTTTAACGGCCATTTTCTTGCTGATTTACTTTTACACGCCGGCGAGTAATAAAAACGGAATAGAAAAACCAAATAACAGCATTTACAAATCGTTACAATCTAGCTGGGAAGGTCAAGCGACTTTATGGCGCGCATTTTGGCCATTTTTTTTACTGGTCAATATCATTCTTTACTATATTGACTACCGCGTAATGAATGTCACTTACACCATAGCCAGTTGGAAAACAGTGCACGGCATGCTGTTTTTACCCATCATCTGGTGGACTGTCTCCGTTTGGCGTTGCTCTCAACATACCTCGCATAAAATTTTTAGCAGCGCGGCACGCACTATTACTGTTTATTTATTTTTAGAGTATGTCTTACGTTTTATCATCAGCACACAATACCCAAGCACTTTTTTTGACTGTCGACTGCTGATTATGGAGTTTGGCGACTGCCTATAAGCCAACACTTAATTTAATAAGTGCTAAGTTAAGCCCATCAATCATCTTGTAAACGGACAGCCAAGACATCACAGCGCGTATGATGTAAAACGCCATTAGCCGTTGAGCCCAGTAGCAAAGCCAAACCATGTCGACCATGGGAGCCAACCACAATTAAATCAACCTTATTTTCCTCGGCAACCCTGACTATTTCTGTCTTAGGACTCCCCATTTCCAACCATACATTATCTTCAGATACGCTTAACTCAACCGCCAATTTATGCAGTCTTTTTTTAGCCTCCGCCATTAACTCGGTGGTTAAATCAATATTCAAGGGAATATCTGCACCGTAACCCGCCGTTATCATCGGCAAACTATCCACAACATGGATAATACTAAGTTTTGCCTGATAGTTAGTCGCTACATCTTTTGCTCTTTTAACCACTGCGTCACACTTTTCGAAAAAGTCGACCGCGACTAAAATATGCTGATACTTATCCATGCTCTACTCCTATTTAACACTAGCCACTTCAGGAAATAATAACGCCATCACCTGATAAGATCCTAATAAATATAAAAAAGCTATACCCAAACTAAAACTTAACGTTTTTTCAAGTGCCTTACTAAGAATATAACCCGTCACTGCCCAATGCCAGATAATTAAAACCAACATAATCAAAAATACCAGCGAACCGCCCTGCTCGATCTCCATTGAAGCCAAACCTGGCAACGCAAAAAAACTAATCACAGCATCTGTGCCCAAAATCGCAGCGAGCGTTTGACAGAAGCGGCCTTGCTTTCCTGACAGATACACCATCATCCACACAAAAAAGATGACCATAAAAAGATCAACGACAAGTTGCTGCAACATCTCGAAACGGTCGTAATGGATACTTAACATTAACACCCGAACAAGCACGTAAATAATAAAGAGTATCCGTAACAGCCACCAAGAATAAGGCAAATCCTGAGGACTTTTCTTAAAAAGACAAATATCAAATAATAGCTTTAGGATTGCGTACATAACGATGACCTCGCTAACGCCAATGTTAGCGCTTTATAGTAATAAGGGTAAGTTATTCAGCACTTTCAATCTTTTCTTCCGCTTCCATCCACGCCGTTTCAGCGTCGTCCAGCGCCTTATCAACCTGAATTTTTCGTTCCAGCGTTTGCTTTAAGCGTGCTTTTTCTGTATCGATATAAATATCAGGATTTGCCAATTGATGCTCTAATTCGCGCTGTTCATTATGATATTTTTCAACCGCCATTTCAGCTTTTTTCAATGCGTCAAACAACGGCTTATGTTTTTGCCGCCGCTCTGCATCCAATTTTCTTTGATCTTTACGTGAGACTACCGGCGCAAGCTCAGGGACTGTCTTGTCTTCAACTCTTTTCTGCTCAGTTAACCATAAGCGATAATCATCAAGATCACCATCAAAAGGCTGCACTTTACCACCGGCCACCAATAATAACTGATCCGTCACTGAGCGCAATAAGTGTCGATCATGTGACACCACGACAATAGCCCCTTGATAATCTTGTAACGCCACGCTTAAAGCATGTCGCATTTCCAAATCCAAATGGTTGGTGGGCTCATCTAATAACAATACATTAGGATTTTGATAAACCAGTAACGCCAAAACTAAACGTGCTTTTTCACCGCCAGAAAAAGGCCTGACCGCGTCTAAAACCTTATCACCTTGAAAATCAAAACCGCCTAAAAAATTACGTAAATCCTTTTCCGTTGCTTGTTTATCAAGCTTTTGCAGATGCCATAAAGGACTTTCGTCAAGCTGCAACTGCTCCAATTGATGTTGTGCAAAATAACCAATCTTTAAGGCTTCTGCTTCATGCCTTTTACCCGACATCGGCAGCATATCACCCGCCAACACCTTAATTAAACTCGACTTTCCCGCGCCATTGGGGCCTAACAAACCAATGCGATCACCCGGTGAAATAGAGAGACTCGCCTGCTTAATCACACAACTAGTTCCGTAACCAATATCCACTTTATCCAATGATAATAACGGATTTGGCATCTTCTCCGGCTTAGCAAAACTAAAATCGAATGGCGAATCCACATGCGCCATGGCAATCAACTCCATCCGTTCAAGCGCCTTAATACGACTTTGAGCTTGCCGTGCTTTTGTGGCTTGCGCTTTAAAACGATCAACAAAACTTTGAATATGGGCAATTTCGCGTTGTTGCTTTTGGTAAGCAGATTGTTGCTGCGCTAACTTTTCGGCGCGCATTTTTTCAAACGCAGAATAATTACCCGTATAAATTTCGGCTTTACTCTGTTCGATATGCACAATGTGGTCGGTGATCGTATCCAAAAAATCCCTATCATGAGAAATCAATAATAAAGTACCCGGATATTTACACAACCAATCTTGCAACCAAATAACAGCATCCAAATCCAAATGGTTAGTCGGTTCGTCTAGAAGCAATACATCGGAACGACACATCAACGCTTGCGCCAAGTTAAGACGCATCCGCCAGCCGCCGGAAAAAGAACTCACCGCATTATGTTCTTGATCCGCCGTAAAACCCAAACCATTCATTAAACGAGACGCTCTCGCTTGCGCCGTGTAACCGCCAATCGTCTCCAAAGCGCCATGAAGCTCCGCCTGCTTTAAACCGTTATCCGCTTGTTCGGCTAGTGCTAACTGCGTTTGTAAGCGCCTTAGTTCCTGATCGCCATCAATAACATAATCAATAGCTGAGCTGGCTACCGCCGGTGTTTCTTGAGCAACATGCGCAATTTCAAGATGAGGCGGCATAGAAAAATCGCCCTCATCTAACTGTAATTCATTTTTAACAAGCGCAAATAAACTCGATTTACCCGCGCCATTAGCACCGGTAAAACCGACTTTTTGACCTTTATGAATCGTGAAAGAAGAATGGGAAAACAGCACTCGCACGCCACGGCGCAGCGCTATATTTTTAAAATTTAGCATTACAGTTCAAGATAAATAGGAGGGAAAGTTCGGATAACGTCCAATAGAGGGTCAATCAAATGCATTTTTTAAAATCGTTTTTAGTTGTCCTGTCATAGCAACTTCGTGATCATCAACCGCCTGTTTAAAAAAATCATACATATCCGTCATAGATAACGTTACTCCATTAGCTAAGGCTGTACCACCCATTAATATAAAATCTTTTAGTAATGGCTCAGCCGCTAACCATTCAAATACTTTTCGAGTGTTTTCAGGCAAACAATCTTTTTTTAAGCCTATATCACTCATTTATTTCAAGTCCTTTTTTGATGTTTTTAATCATTCTCGGATAGATCAACGAAGGCTCATCTTTAAACGCGATAAAAGCCAATTCATCCACAACATCAACTCCAAAATACACGCAAATCCGAGTGATATCTTCAAAGATACCACGCTTCAAGACATTAATAATTAATGCCTTATCAGAAATAAATGGATTAGACCAGTCATAAGGAAATGATAAATTTAGTTTCTCAACAAGTAAATCTTTACGCTGACGATTTATTTTTTCTGGCGCACCAAAAACAACATTCATAGTGGTCACACTCAATATTAATTAAAATCGATTATAACAAACCTTCGTTAAATCAACGCTCACTGACAAAAAACGTGGCATCGTTATTTTTATTAACTACTTTTATGACGCAAACTAATATTAACCAATGACCAGCCGCCAAAAAATAGATTAATGCCAAAAAACAAACCTAATAACCAATCGGCAGTGCCTGGCCAACCCATCCAAACCACACCGGCTAACGCCACCGCGGTTACACCACTAAAAAGCACAAAGCCCCAATGCGCTAAAGGCCGCATCATCAATGCAAAGGCAATTTTAGCAACGCCTTCCAAAGCAAAAAACAACGCCATTAGAACAGTCAAAGTTAAAATACCATCTAAAGGTTCCGTCAAAAACAGATAACCCACCAACGCTTGTAAAAAACCCATAAAGATCCACAAGCTAAACCCTGGCATACGGAAAAAAAACAAAGCCCGACTAAGCAGAAAGACCCCGCCAAATAAAAGTATCCACCCTAAAGCAACCACAATGGCCACGGTAAAAAACTGAGGCACAATAATGGCGATAATCCCTAAAATAATCAGTAAAACCCCTTCCGCCAAAAATAATTTCCAATGTGCTTGAAAATACGCCTGCATTTTATGTTGAATTTGTTTAACGTCCATCGCTGTGCTATCTAAATTATTCATGATTTTTACTCACTCAATAGTGGCTAATTAACCCTTAGCAAAAAGCTTCAGGCATACTTTGTATACGTCAATGGCACTAAAACATTAGCAATGTACGCCTACACTTTACCCTTTAGTGCTGGCCACTTTACGACGCAAGATCGACTATTGTCAAACAATGCGACCATAAGATTATCTTGGCATAACCCACTAACACACAAAGAGTGAATTAATGATTAACTGTTGCTAGCGCTTGTTTCGTGATTTTAAAACACTCCACCGTGCCATTCATTTCATTTGCCGTCAGCAGATAATGTTCACCTGCCACTGTAAAATAAGCAATCCCTTCTGGCGCTTTGCTGTCATCTCCCGCAATCTTGCCTAAAGAGACTACTTTAGGGTGCGAGGGATCGGCCAATGAAATCAGCTCAACGGCATCCGCTCTTTCCATACCGACCGCCACATAAGGCTCACCCTCA
>CAMDWT010000010.1 GCA_945877505.1 Crenothrix polyspora | reverse complement strand
ACCGACGCCGGTTAGGAACAACATTTCAAATTCATTGCTTTTAAGTAGGTCGGCAATGGCAGGCACTAAATTAGATTCTGGATCCAAAACCCCTTGCAGTAATTCTTTTAGTTCGTCTTTTGAAACACTCGGTTCTATTTCAAGAATTTGTTCCCAAATGCCACGTTCCTTGAGTATTTCTATGGAAAGATCGTATAGATTGATTTCAAGGACTCTTATGCCTGATTGTTCAAGTCGATTAACAAGTTGTTTTTCAAGTCTGAGGACTTCAACCGAAATATTGGCCTCAAACGGGCAGATAAAAAAAGGAACTTCGTTACCCAAGCCTTCTTTCTGTAGGAACCTTTTTCCAGAAAGTACGGTCAGTAAATGATCAAAGCTGGTTTGTAGGTTGGTAAATGTTATGCTGGAAGTCACGCTGCAAATCCTTGCAGATCAGCTTCAAACACAGGAAAAAAAGCAAGATCCCGGCTTTTATGATGAGCGATTACTTGGACAAGTCGTGGGCTCAATAAGGCGGCATTAATGGTGTTATTAACCGTTAACAAATCGGCTTCCCGTAACATCTTAAATAAAACCTGACGCAATTTACTTCTGGTTGACGGCTGTATGGCGTCAATTTCTGAATGCCATTCTGATTTTTTATGAATAAAAGCCTCAAAATCTTCATTACTCAAATCGGTCTTAAGACTTATAAAACGTTCCCGAATAATTTCAACGGCAAAATCACCGATAAACGTGTATCGGCGACAAATAGCCAGCCATAAAAGATAGGCCTGTTCTTGGGATGTACCATTGATTAATAACTCAAGCTCTTGACCGGATAGCGTTTTAAGTCTTGAAATAATCTCACGACAAAAACGTTTCGACGTATTCAGTGTTCTTGTTTGTAATAAGTTGTCTGCAATCACAGTATTTCTTACGACATTCCAATCGTTAAGATCAACAAACAACGCTGCCAGCATTACCGATTCACGGCAAAATAGAGTTCCTGTCGTAAATGACATGCTGTACCTATCATTTTTCATGAATATTTTTATCCTGTTGATTGGTCAACACTGCCACTGGTAATAAAAGTATCGACTTAGCCATTTATAAACCATGGCATTACTAACACCAAGATATGCCACATTTTATTAGTAGATAACCCTTTTTCTTCCTTTTTGTCATCGTTCAAATCCATTAAAATTAGATTGGTGATTATACTTATAACTTCACATTACATTAAAAATAAAAAATAAGGTCATTTCTTTCATTATTTGCGGATTAATCGAGAATATCAATCAAGTTCGTTAATCTTTACCTATTAGAGCTAATTAGTAATGCGTGGGTAAAAAGTATTTAATATAGAAAAACTTAGATCAATATTGCTCTGTATTATAGCCCGAACACTTTTATAGTGAACACCTGCGCCTAATTTATAAAGTGAACGAGATTTGATGCTGAAATGTGATAACTGCAAAGCATACAATTGTTTCATAGAATGTAATGTCTCATACATATTCACCAAACTAAAACACTCGATATATATTCTGTTTCGGATATAACATTAATTTTGTGCGGCATTGACCTAAATACTGAGGGTATCTGATTACAAACCATTTAAACATGGCTATGTGCAAGCGGTAAAAGATTTGTAATAATGTTCATTTGATCGTTGGGTTGGAATAAGGCACGAATCCCAGCACTAGGGACTTCGATTACTGGGATTACGCCATGCTTGATCCCAGCCTACAACTAGATGAAAATAAATGATTACCCAACACGCGCTGGCTTATAAATTTGATATGCTACAACTACATTTTTAGCATATTAATTTCTTGCGAAGATTTCCATATACCTTAAATTCCTTCGAAGGTGTCATGTTAGTTTGCTAATGTATATTTTTTTCCCTCAATAAGAAGTTAATCATGAAAAGTCATTTTTTTGCCTACATCAGTAAAATCCGTTGGTTGCAACGCTGGGGATTAAAGCGTAATACAGTGGCTGAGAATGTCATGGAACACAGCTGGGAAGTTTCTGTTATTTCACATGCGCTGGCTTTAATAAAAAATGGTTATTTTGGTGGAAATCTTGATGTTAATGCTATTGTGGTTGCAGCGTTGTATCACGATTGTGGAGAGGTTTTTACAGGTGATTTGCCCTCGCCCATCAAATACCATTCACCTGAAATAACGAAAGCTTATAAGTTAATTGAAAAGAAAGCGGAGCAGGAGTTAGTTAATCTTTTACCTGAAAAGCTTAAAGAAAAATATAGACCCTTTATGCTTGAAGATGAATTACCTAAAGAACATAAAGTCATTATTAAAGCAGCTGATACCATTTCAGCTTATTTGAAATGTAAAATGGAAGTGGCTGCTGGAAACCAGGAGTTCTCTATCGCCGAAAAAGATATAGAAGCGAAATTAAAAGCCATTAATTTGCCAGAAGTTCAATATTTTTTAGAGACCTTTACCTCAAGTTATGAATTAACATTAGATGAGTTATTCAAGTAAAGGCTATCTCATCTTGTGTTTAAACTTAATAGCTATAAATATCAGCTTATCTTAAATGTAGGGAAGAATTAAAAGCGAGTAACAAAGAATATGAAAGGGTGGGAGTGGCTTTAGCCAAGATAATCGCCACTCCCACTTCATACTGAACGCCACTAACTGTGAGCAGTAGTCCCTAATCTGTTAAGTATCTTACATAAAGCAAAACTTCCGATTAATTCAATTAGTAAATCAGGTCGCACTGTCAGTGGGAGCGCCATATCTCTCTGATTTGGCTCGTTATAGGGGAAGCAGGTGCAATGCACCTGCTTAATCTATATAATAGTGTAAAAATTTTCTAGCTTAATGAACACCTTATGGACATAAAAACATACATGCTGGGTCTTGGCGTGCAAGCGAAAAAAGCCGGCAGAGAAATTAGTCGCGCTGACTCAGGTATAAAGAACCTAGCGCTGTTAAAAATTGCCGAGCGTATTGATAACAGTCGTGAGTATTTAATAGCTGAAAACCAAAAAGACTTGCTTGCTGGTAAACAAAATGGTTTGGATGCGGCTTCTTTAGATAGACTTACGATATCGTCTGTTAGTATTACTGCGATGGTCGAAGGTTTAAAGCAAATAGCCGCTTTACCCGATCCTGTGGGTGAAATCAGTGATTTGGTTTACCGTCCTAGTGGCATTCAAGTTGGTCAAATGCGTGTGCCTTTGGGAGTAATTGGTATTATTTATGAATCTCGCCCCAATGTGACGGTGGATGCCGCAGCCTTATGTTTAAAATCAGGTAATGCCTGTATTTTAAGAGGTGGATCTGAATCGATACATTCTAATCAAGCGATTGCTTCTTGCATTTCTAAAGGCTTGGAGGCTGCTGGTCTCCCTAAAGAAGCGGTGCAAATTGTTGAAACAGCCGATCGAGCTGCCGTTGGTGAACTTATTACCATGAATAAGTTTGTTGATATTATCGTGCCACGCGGTGGTAAGAGCCTGATTGAACGCATTTCTAAAGAAGCTAGCATCCCTGTTATTAAACATTTAGATGGGATTTGTCATGTTTATATTGATGATAAGGCTGATCTGGACAAAGCTATAAAAATTGCGGTTAACGCCAAAACTCATCGTTATGGGGTTTGCAATGCTATGGAAACCTTGCTTGTCGGTGACGGTATTGCGGCAAAAATATTACCTTTATTAGCGGAAATTTATAGTGAAAAAGGTGTTGAATTACGTGGCTGTCTTAAAACCTGTTCTTTAATCCCTGAATGCTCAAGAGCTTCTGAAGAAGATTGGCAAACTGAATATCTCGCACCTATTTTATCCATCAAGATTGTTCATGATATGGATGAGGCAATGGAGCATATTAATAAATACAGTTCCGGTCATACTGAAGCAATCGTTACCGAAGATTACACGCAGGCTAGACGTTTTTTACGTGAAGTTGATTCAAGCTCTGTGATGGTTAATGCTTCAACTCGATTTGCTGATGGCTTTGAATATGGCTTGGGCGCAGAAATTGGTATTAGTACAGATAAACTCCATGCTAGGGGGCCAGTCGGTTTAAAAGGACTCACCTCTTTAAAATATATAGTCTTAGGTGATGGTCATATTAGGCATTAAATGATCGGTATTTTTGGTGGTACCTTTGATCCGGTTCATTATGGCCATTTACGCTCAGCACTTGAAGTTAAGGATATTTTTGGCTTAAGAGAGGTTCGCTTAGTCCCCAGCGCTCAACCGCCGCATCGGCAACAACCTGTAGCGACAGCCTTAATGCGTTTAGATATGTTGCAACTGGCCATTGAGCATCAACCAGGATTATGCATTGATGCCTGTGAATTGGAGAGGGCGGGCCCCTCTTATATGGTGGATACGTTAAAACTTTTGCAACTTGAATTTAATGCCGAGCCTTTGGTTTTATTTATCGGTAGTGATGCTTTTAATCAGTTAACGACTTGGTATCAATGGCAGCAATTATTTGATACCGCGCATGTTGTCGTTATGACCCGGCCAGGCTATAAAATAGAGCAACTCGATACTTTTTTTACAGCCAGATTAACAAATGATCGAACTGAATTGGCACAGAATAGTGCGGGTAAGTTATACTTTCAACAAGTCAGTCAACTTGATATTTCGGCAACGTCAATCAGAAACATGATTGCAGAACAACAAAATCCGGGTTTTTTACTGCCCGACAAAGTCATAGCCTATATTAGGCAGCACCAGCTTTACCTGAGACATTAGTCTCTTCATTACACTAGGAATTTTAATGCAAGTAGAAGATTTATTGAAAATTGTTCAGGATGTTTTGGATGAACGCAAAGGCCACAACATAACAACTTTGGATGTGCGCGATAAAACCAGCTTTACAGATTATATGGTCGTTGTAACGGGTACGTCGGATCGCCATTTGAAATCATTATGTGATTATGTGGCAGAGAAAGTTAAAGAACAAGGCCAAAAGCCATTGGGAATTGAAGGTGATTTAGGTTCTGATTGGGTGCTTTTAGATCTTGGTGATGTGATTGTGCATGCAATGACGGCTCAAGCACGTGGTTTTTATCAGCTTGAAAAATTATGGTCAGTCGATGGAATTTCTGACGACGTTGAAGAAACTGTCTAAATTACCGAGTCGTCTCTTTATTATTGATTGATGTCCAAGGCCTTTAGAATCTAAACAAGTGTCCTTTATATAATGACCGCTCAGATCCGCTTGATACTAAAAAATCGTTAGTCAAATTAAGGAGATCAAAATGAAATCAGAAAAATTAGTTAAAGTATGGGACCTTCCCCTTCGAGTTTTTCACTGGTTACTGGTTGCTGGCTTTTTACTGGCTTATCTAACTGAAGATGATTTTTTAGTGATTCATGTTTGGGCAGGTTACCTAGTCCTTGCTTTATTAATCTTCAGATTGATCTGGGGATTTATGGGTAATGAGTACGCTCGATTTTCAAACTTTTTATGCAGTCCGCTTAAGTCTCTCACTTATTTAAAAGACTTAGCCGGACTTAAAAGTCAGCGATATATCGGTCATAATCCTGCAGGTGCAGCTATGATCGCCTTATTACTGTTAAGTTTATTGCTAACGGTTATAAGTGGTTTGGCTGTTTATGGTGCGGATCAAGGTGCGGGGCCATTAGCCTTTATTGTGGGTTCAAGCTATGAAGGTCTACTTGAAGAAACACATGAATTGTTGGCTAACTGCACACTGGTTCTAGTATTTGTGCATATACTAGGTGTCGGCATTGAAAGTTATATACATCGTGAAAATTTGGCAAAAGCCATGGTTCATGGCTTCAAAAAAATTCTGAGTAAATAATTCACTAGACGACTTATTTTATCAAAAGATGTTTAATGCTTTTGCCAACAAACCCGCAGTAAAAGCTCAAAATATTGAGAATAGTATTGCCGTTTTAAGTTTACTAGGCATCAGTCTCCATCTGCTTTTAAGATATTTTTTTAGTATCAGCGATGACGTTTATTCGTTGACGATTGATACTCATTTGTACGGTGAGTTTGCCAGTTTTTATCAAAGCAAACTCACCCTCTCTACTACACTCTTGCAACTACCTTTGTTATTGGTTTTAGGTTTGGGTGGGATTCCTTTGCTTTATCAGCTTTGCATTAAGTTATTTAAAGGTGATTTTGGTGCCGATATGCTGGCGGGTATTTCCATCATTACCGCTGTTTTATTGCATGAATATCTTGCTGGTAGCTTAGTAGTATTAATGCTTTCTGGTGGTGCTGCGCTAGAACATTACGCGGTGCGTAAGGCCTCTTCGGTTCTCGAAGCATTATCTAAGCGTATGCCCTCAGTTGCACACCGAAAATCAGGTGATACCTTAACGGACATTACAACCGAACAAGTTACTATTGGTGATACCTTATTAATATTGCCCCATGAGATTTGTCCCGTTGATGGAACGGTAAAGGAAGGTTCAGGGACTATGGATGAATCTTACTTAACGGGCGAACCTTATAGTATGTCGAAAACTATCGGCTCTCTGGTAATGTCCGGTGCCATTAACGGTAACTCGGCACTTACTATTTGTGCTGATAAATTATCAATAGATTCTCGTTATGCCAAGATAATGGACGTTATGCGTTCTTCTGAGCAATACCGACCTAATATAAGACGCTTAGGCGATCAGCTTGGTGCTCTTTATACACCCTTAGCGGTAATTATTGCGCTCCTTGCTTGGACACTAAGTGGCGATGTAATCCGTTTTCTTGCTGTTTTAGTGGTTGCTACGCCCTGCCCTTTATTAATTGGTATTCCAGTCACTATTATCAGTTCAATTTCATTAGCGGCAAGACGTGAAATTATCATCAAAAATCCTGCCATTCTTGAAACTATTGGGACATGTCGTACGGCTATTTTTGATAAAACAGGTACTTTAACCTATGGTCGGCCCTCATTGACGGCTTTAATTCCTGCTAAAAATCAAAATAAACAAGAGCTTCTAAGTTTGGTTGCCAGTTTGGAGCGTTATTCTAAACATCCCCTTTCAAACGCTATTATTAAAGCCGCTGAAAAATCAGGAATAAACTTATTAAAGGTTAGTCATATTACTGAATTGCCAGGTAAAGGCCTAACCGGCACAGTAATCGATAAACAGGTGCAAATTACCAGTCGCAAACATTTTAGTGAAATCTACCCGGCTTGTATTGAGCAATTACCCGCCATCACAGGGGGACTTGAATGTGTTGTGCTGATTGATAATCTTTATGCAGGAACTTTGCAATTTCGGGATGAAGTACGCACTGATTGCTCCTCTTTTATCAATCATCTACAACCTAATCATTTATTTGATCGGGTTATGTTGGTATCGGGTGACCGGGAATCAGAAGTGCGTTATCTGGCAGAACAAGTTGGCATTAAACACGTTTACTTTAGTCAAAGTCCTGAGCAAAAATTGGCGCTGGTGCGAACCGAAACCGCGTTAGCAAAAACTATTTTTTTAGGTGACGGAATAAATGACGCACCTTCATTAACCGCAGCCACCATCGGCATAGCGTTTGGTCAAAATAGTGATATCACCGGAGAATCTGCCGATGCCGTCATCATGGATAGTTCGCTATTAAAGGTCGATGAGCTTTTCCATATCGGAGAGCGTATGCGTAAAATCGCATTGCAAAGTGCCGTAGGCGGGATGGCTTTTAGCCTGATAGGAATGGTTTTTGCCGGCTTTGGATATCTTTCACCCGTGGCCGGCGCAGTCACACAAGAGGTGATTGATATATTTGCTGTTTTAAATGCACTAAGAGCCGCTATACCGCCCAAAAACCTTTCAGATTATTAAATATAGTCTCTGTTTATTAGGCTTCAGCGTCATCTGCGTATCGACAAGGTAAATAAACGGCTCGCCACGCATTTTCTTCTACATAACATAATAGGTCATCCGTTTTTATGTCTTTTCGAGTGGCGGAGCCATCTTCAAGCGCTTTTGATAAAACACGTGTCGCCACATAAGTACTGATTTTTTTTAAGTCTTTTATCGGTGGGTAAATATGACCATCATGACAGTTTTGTATTATATAGTCCGCTAAGGCATAAGCCGATTCAAGAATCATCTCATCACTTATTTTTTTACATTCTCCAATAACAGCCGCCAGTCCGACACCCGGAAAGATGAACGCGTTATTTCCTTGCCTTATCTCATAGCATTTGTTTTGATAGTTAACGTCTGCAAAAGGACTTCCCGTTGCAATAATGGCCTTTCCTTTTGACCACTTAATAATATCCTCTGGTGTAGCCTCACAATTGGAGTTAGGGTTTGAGAGTGGGAATATAATGGGGTTTTGGTGGTTTTTAGCCATCAGTTGAATGATGGGCTCATCAAATATTCCGGGCGCACCCGAAAGGCCCATTAAAATATTGGGTTTTAAATGTTTGATTACTTCAAATAAAGTGGGTGTTTCTGACTCAATGACCCAAGATTGATAGATGTTGTTAGGGTGTGCGAAATTTATTTTATAGTCTTCAATGTTATCTGCCTCAAGAATTAAACCGTTCATATCGACCACATAAATGTGTTGCTTGACAGCTTGTTCACTGAGCCCCATATTCAACATACCGGCTCTGATGGCACTAGCAACACCTAGCCCCCCTGCTCCTGCACCAACGATGACAACCCGTTGGTCAATTAAGGACTCACCCTTGTTATGGCAAGCGGCTAATAAGCCTGCCAACGCCATCGCACCAGTCCCTTGGATATCATCATTAAAACAAGAAATTTCATCCTTGTAGCGAGATAAAACATCAAAAGCAACATCTTTGGTAAAATCTTCCCATTGAATAATGGTTTTGGGCCATGTTGATTTAACCGTTTTTACGAATTTATCAACTAACTGAAAATAAGCGTCTTTCTCTAAGCGGTTTTGTCTAATTCCTAAGTAATGTGGGTCGTTCAGTAATTCTTGTCGATTAGTCCCTACATCTAAATTTATGGGCAAACTCTGAAAGGGGCATAAGCCACCCACGGTATATAACGCCAGTTTTCCAATACAAATAGAGAGGCCTCCCATTCCTTGGTCGCCAAGACCTAAAATTGCGGATGCATCAGTAACGACTATCATACGAACATCATTCAGCGGATACTTTTGCATGATAGTTTCCGCTCTATCGATATTTTCAGCCGATAAGGTAAGTCCTCGAGCTGTTCTGTATAAGGTACTAAATTGTTGCACAGCTAAACCAATAGTCGGCGTATACACTATCGGCACCATCTCTTCTAAATGCGCTTCAAGTAACGCAAAAAAGAGTACAACAGAGCGTTCTTGAATGGCTCTTAAAAATTGATACTTAGAAAGGTCATCTTGTAATTTTTGATAACTACAATAAAGACGATCAATTTGTTGTTCAATATCTGAGACTAAAGGCGGTAATAAACCATCTAAATCAAGATCTATACGTTCTTCTAAGCTGAAAGCAGTGCCTTTGTTGGCGGCAGGCAACCTAAGCAATAACATGCCTTTAATGGATACTTCCATATAAGGATGGTTTTGAGCGTCAACTCGATAAGTAAAATAGTTGCTTAAGTTTGTCATCAAAGAAATAGAGTGAAATTATATAAATTAATCTTTATAAAAGCGTATCGAAAAATACAAGGGTTAGCCACGCTCAAAATCCTATTAAGTAAGTGGTTTGTAACGCTTAGCTTTATTTTAGGGGTGTTATCAGTTGAACCTGTAGTCACCGACACGAACACACAGAGAATATGGTAAGTTCTCTATGTGTTTATGTTGTACGTTTTTTCATGCCAATAGCGAGCAATACAACGAGAGCTCCCCAGAGTAAACAAGGTCCTAACCAAAACCAGTTTTGGTAAAAAGTGATAGGTGGATTTTTTAGATAGGGTACTTCATATAAGCCCACCCATGGTTTGTGGATGGGAGATTGTTCCAGGATTTCACCGGTAGCTAGAGAAACTGTTGATATCCCCGTATTAGTCACTCGTAACACAGGACGTCGAAACTCAATACCACGTGCAAGGGTCATATACATATGTTGATAGGGTTCTTGCCAATTTCCGTACCAAGAATCGTTTGTCACGTTAACAATAAATTGGGCGCCTAATTGAGCGAGTGAACGAGAAAAACTAGGAAAAAGACTTTCGTAGCATATTTGTGCACCCATTTTAAAATCATTCAAATTCAACAAGCTATTCGGTCCTGTTCCCCGTGCAAAATGCCCTGTTTCTGGCAACCAATCCCTGATTTGAGGAAAATAATTCTCACCGGGTATGTATTCTCCAAAAGCCAATAAAATTGATTTACTGTAATGCGGCGGTAAAATTTCACCGTCTTTACTCAATACAAATAGGGAGTTAGTAATTAATCTTGAATTTGTATCGACACTATACGCACCGGTAATCAGAGGAAGTTGTTGGTCGTGAATATAATTAGCGAGTACGAGTGGTAGATTATTCCCCATAAATTGGTCGCCTAACAAAGCCGGAAAGGCAGTTTCTGGCCATAAGGCAAAATCAATTTTCTTATCTTTATGTGTTTTAAGCGCGCTATCTGTTAACGCTAGATAACGATTAAGAATTTCTCTACTGTAACCCTTCCCTAATTCGGCAGCCATTTTTTCAGCATTTTCAGTACTTGCTTGCACGAGTATTGTTGTAAAGGTGGCATCAGATTTCGGTATTCTTGCTTGCAACCACAACCCACTAAGATTAAGGACAATAAAACCAGTTATTACACTGGCTAGGATAATTTTGCCTGATCTCTGCTTACGTCTTTGCCAGGCGATATAAAACGGTATATTACAGAGGAGTGTTAATGCACTCAGTCCGCTGAAACCGATTACTTCAGCCCATTGATAAAGAGGGAGTTTAGCGCCATACCAAGAGTAACCGAAATTCCAGTCAAATAAAGTAAATGAATAGGCTTCGCTTAATACGGTGATGAGTGCCATCAGCCCAAATGAAATCCGTTCTGACCACTGAAATTTTCGACGACCTATAAACCATAATAGCCCTGCTAAAGGGACAAAGGTATGGGCGATTAAGGCATAAATCAAAAGCCCAAAAACAGCAATTGGCCAATCTAGATGAGCAAACTCATGCAATAAATGAGCTACCCAATTAAAACCAATCAAAGTAAATATAAAAGCAGTGATCAGGCCACTTGCAAGGACATTTCTTAAGCGAGTTTGTTGGCTCCAAAATAACCATAAGGGGACAAAGCAAAATAATGAGGCCCAAGGCGGGAAAGGAATATAACTGGTGCCAATAAATAGTCCAGATAATACTGGAAGAAACCAGAGTTTTAGATTGTTAGGTTGTGTATTTATCATAATACAATGCGTCGATAGGTCTAATGAGAGTAGATAGCGTATCAATACCAGCGCTATGTGTTTTATAGGTGGCTTAAGATACAGTTAACGTGATCTTACACGGGAAGTTTCATTCGGCGCTAGATTGGGAAGTGCCATGCTTAATACAATTTTTGGCACATAAAATGAGATTCTTCCCTAAATGAGTTAAAAATACAGCATTATTAAAATAAATGACTATCAGAACGTTTCTTTTATATCCAATTCATATATTTTATCGATGATTTGATCATAAGGGACTGTGGGTATAAGTCCTTTCTGTTCGGCAACGTCGAAAAAATTCATTACAACATTTTCACCACCCTTGCAGCTTAAAACAGTCGCAAAGTTTTGTACCATCAAAGGTGAATTAGCAACACAAAAAGCATATTTGACGGTTGATAATAAACCGATATCGAAAATATCATCGCCAATATAAGCGACCTCATCAGCAGTGCATCTATATTGTTCTAATATTTCGGGCAAATAATTGAGCTTGTCACTATGAAATCCGGTGCCTCTGTTTACAATAACAGGCAAATTTCTATTAGTTAAGATACTTTCATTATAGGGATCACCCGTAATAAAGATTACATTAATCCCTATTGCACGAAAGCGTTTTATCGCGGTCCAATCTTTGTCACAAAAAGTTTTAAGAACAACTTGTCCATTTGGATTGTAGTATTTGACCCCATCGGTTAGAACACCATCAACATCCAATATTAAGATTTTTAGCATGCTACTTTGAATTAACGTGGCGGTAGTTAGAAACTCAAAAAATGAAAAATAAAACGTCAAAAGGTCTTGGATTAGGACAAATCTTAATGCTTAAATTAATGAGTTATTAAGGTAATCCCCGTTTAACAATCTTGTCTAAGCCTCTGTTTTACTTACTATGAATTTCTGCATAGAGCGCACGATATTCATCACTTAACTTATGATTTGGAACGTAATGTATTAAAGGTTGTGATGCCGTATGAGATTCTCTCACCTTAATGGAGGGTGATATCATGGCCTCAAGAACTGGAAGTCCTTCAGAAATAAGCTCATCAACGAGTTGTCGTGGTAAATTAGCTTGTTTTTGGAATTGATTAACAATAATGCCTTCAACTTCAAGTTTTTGATTATGATCAGCTTTAACTTCAGTTACTGATTGCATTAAGGTGTACAAGGCTTCTCTAGCAAAGGTGTCACAATCGAAAGGTATCAAGCACTTATCGGCCGCAATTAACGCAGATTGACTATAAAAGTTTAGAACAGGCGGTGTATCCATATAAATTGCGTCGAAACCTTCTAGTTTCTCCAGTGCTTCTTTTAATTTGAATATTTTAAATCTTGATTCTAAACGTCCTTGTAAGGGTTCAAGATCAGGATGTGATGGAAGCACAAATAGATTAGGAAAAGGTGTTTCATGGATAATAGCATCTAGACCAGAACCTTTATCGCCGCCGAATAAAGAAAGACTTAAGCAATCTTTAAAAAAAAGCGCGATGGTCTTATCACTTTCACTGACTTTATGACCTAACAGGTATTGTGTAGAATTACCTTGCACATCGAGGTCAATTACAAGAGTACGTTTACCTTCCATCGCACTGATAGCGGCTAAATTACAGGTAATCGTTGATTTACCGACACCGCCTTTCTGATTGAATATGACTCTGCGCATGTTATTCTCCTGTAATATCAAATAGATAAAAGTGTATTATAAGCTTTGAGCCTGAAATATCAAATGCGTATAAAAGTTTTAGCGTGACAATCAGGACATTCTGGAATTTGACTAGGTGTTTTAAAAGCAATTTCTTTACCGCAAGCATCACAGATAAAAGTGCCAGGTACTGTAATATCACCGCTATGATAGGTGTATGCATGTGCAAGTTGCTCTAGTTTTGCCAATTCCAAACGCGTTTTATCGGCGACACTCAAAAAAGCATCTAAGGTGAAGTTTTCAATTAATTCAATATCAAATTTAAACCATTCCGATAATGAGTCTTTGTCTTCATTATCCGATAAGCCATGGGCGGCATGCTCGACATCACGTTTAATATAAGCCGCTAACTTATTAAGCTCATCACTCGTCAAGTCACTACTTTTACTGGTTTTTTCTTTTGAAATTTCCAATGCTTCAGGGAAAGAATGAAGCGTATCTTCCATCGTTTCATGAAGATGTTTCATAAAATCAGAATAGGCAGCGATTAGTTTATTTTTATTCATGGTACAACTCCTGAAAAATGAGGCTTTAGATTTAAGCAACTGTGAGGTATTCTAACGCTTTTGACTGGTAAAAGACGAGAAGGATGCAAGAAAATTATCAACCGCTCGAAATTGAGCAAGACGTACAAGCTGCTTGGGAAGCCTCAGGGGTATTTAATGCCTCAGAATCTTCTACTAATAATGCACAAGAAAAGTATTATTGCTTATCCATGTTCCCTTATCCCAGCGGTAAATTACACATGGGTCATGTGCGTAATTACACGATTGGTGATGTTATTAGTCGCTACCAGCGCATGCTTGGTAAAAATGTCTTACAGCCTATGGGGTGGGATGCTTTTGGTCTGCCCGCAGAAAATGCAGCGATGCAGCACGGCGTTCATCCTGCTGACTGGACCTATCAGAATATCGATTATATGCGTGATCAACTCAAACAACTTGGGTTCGGTTATGATTGGAGCAGAGAATTAGCTACTTGTGATCCTGATTATTACAAATGGGAACAATGGTTTTTCTTAAAACTACTTGATAAAGGATTAGTTTATAAAAAAACGGCCCCTGTTAATTGGTGTCCAAAAGATATGACAGTGCTTGCTAATGAGCAAGTTATAGACGGTTGTTGTTGGCGCTGTGATACTAAAGTAGAGCGCAAAGAGTTAGCCCAGTGGTTTCTAAAAATTACGGCTTATGCGGATGAATTACTCTCTTCTTTAGAATCTTTAGAGGGTTGGCCTGAGCAAGTTAAGACCATGCAAGCTAATTGGATTGGTCGTTCTGAAGGTGTAGAGATAGATTTTCCGGTGCCGGAAATGGCCGTACCTTTACGAATCTACACCACGCGCCCTGATACTTTAATGGGGGTTACTTATTTGGCTGTTGCCGCTGAACATCCGTTGGCATTAAAGGCCGCTGAAAACAATACCCGTATTGCCGATTTTATTAATAGTTGCAAGATGATGGAAACTTCAGAAGCCGCTATGGAGACCATGGAGAAACGTGGCATAGATTCAGGCGTTAAAGCTTTACATCCTCTTACAGGTGAACTTGTTCCCGTCTGGATTGCTAATTTTGTCTTAATGGGCTATGGAACTGGAGCTGTCATGGCAGTGCCGGCTCATGATCAACGTGATTATGAGTTTGCAACTAAATACCGGATTGCTATCAAGCAAGTCATTTTTTCCAACAACCCTACCGTTGAAATTGATTGTTCTGAGCAGGCTTATACCGCGAAAGGATTATTACGAAATTCAGGTGAATTTAATGGGTTAAGTTCAGAAGCAGCGTTTGTAGCTATCTCGGAAACGTTAGAAAAATCTCAAAAAGGCTTACGTAAAGTTAATTTCCGTTTGCGTGATTGGGGCGTTTCTAGACAACGCTATTGGGGCGCACCCATTCCAGTTATTTATTGTGATGATTGTGGCACTGTCCCCGTACCAGAAAAAGATTTGCCGGTTACCTTACCAAGAGATGTGGTTTTAGATGGCTCACAATCACCCTTGGTTGCACACCCTACTTTTTCACGGGTCGCCTGTCCGTCTTGTGGTAAAGAGGCACGTCGTGAAACTGATACCTTTGATACCTTTATGGAATCTTCCTGGTATTTTGCACGATTTGCGAGTAGCAAGGCCGATAGTATGCTGGATGCCAGCGCTAAATACTGGCTGCCAGTGGATCATTATATTGGTGGTATTGAACATGCTATTTTACATTTATTATATGCCCGTTTTTATACCAAATTATTGCGTGATGAAGGCTTGCTAGTTTGTGATGAGCCATTTAAAAAGCTATTAACACAAGGCATGGTGCTAAAAGATGGCAGTAAAATGTCAAAATCAAAAGGTAATACGGTTGATCCGCAAGGTTTGATTGCTCAATATGGCGCTGACACTGTTAGATTGTTTATTATGTTTGCGGCTCCGCCAGAGCAGTCTCTAGAATGGTCAGATAGTGGCGTGGAAGGTGCATTTAGATTTTTAAAACGACTATGGAAACAAGCTTATTTACATATTCAGTCTGATAGTACTATAGCGCTTCTTGATAAAGCTTCACTAACCGATGAGCAACGAACCTTTCGTAGACAAGTCCATCAGACGATTCAAAAAGTGAGTCATGATATGGGTGAAAGGATTATCTTTAATACGGCCATCGCCGCTAACATGGAGTTAGTCAACTCGTTAGCAAAGTTTACTGATACGTCTGATAATGGCAAAGCTATTCGCCAAGAAGCGCTGGAAGCCATTGTTCTTATGCTAGCGCCTATGGTGCCACATATCTGTCATCAGTTATGGAGGGATTTAGGCTATAAACAAGACGTGGTTAGTGCTTCGTGGCCAAAAGTTGATAGCGCAGCTTTAGAGCAAGATACAATTGATCTGGTAATACAGGTTAACGGTAAATTACGCAGCAAAATTTCAGTGTCACCCACAGCAACTTCTGAGGAAGTGCAAGCATTGGCACTAAATGATGAACATGCACTCCGATTCATTGATGGCAAACCTATTAGGAAAGTAATTGTTGTTCCTAATAAATTGGTGAATATTGTTGTTTAAATGCTTTTGTGTCGATACTGATGTGACTCCATCAATGTAAAGTGTGAAGTAAAAGCCGCCTTATATCTATTTTAGCCATTTTTAATAATGGATATAGGACGGCAATTTAGAAGCTATACGGTTTAAATCGCGATTGAATTCTCTTTAGTCTACTTAATGATATGGAGTAACAAGTGTTCATAAAAAAAATAACTATCTTACTGTTAGCCTTATTAATAAGCGCTTGTGGTTATCACCTAAGGGGCTCCATTAATTTACCTGCAGGGTTGAAAAACGTTTATTTAGAGGGTGGTTCACCACAACTTACTAAACAATTTAACAGCATTATGGAAGCATCGTCTGTGCCGGTCGCTAATTCCCCAGATACGGCGGGTATGATTGTAAGAATATTTAACGAAAACAATCAACGTCGCGTGTTATCACTGGGTTCAGGTGGCGCTGCCAACGATTTTGAGTTGGATTACGGCTTTGATTATGAAATGACGGATGCCAAAAATAAAGTATTAATGTCACGCCAAACAGTGACTGTTAAGCGTGAATATTTTAATAACCAACAAGCCATTATCGCTAAAGATAGTGAAGAACTGACGATACGTAATGAAATGTATCAGCAAGCTATACGAACAGTGATAAATCGTGCAAAAATAGCGTTGGATGCTAATTTGAAATAGGATGCGCATCAAGCCTGAGCAGTTAAAATCCAGCTTACAAAAAAAGTTGATGCCGGTTTATTTTTTAACCGGTGATGAACCTTTGCAACTCGCTGAATTAGCTGATGCGATTAGGCAATCGGCAAAAGATAGCGGCTTTGAAAACCGTGAGATATTATCAGTAGATCATAGTTTTCAATGGCATGAACTGGCTTTTGCAGCTGATTCGTTATCTATTTTTTCAGATAAAAAAGTTTTAGATCTTCGTTTGCCGTCTGGTAGTCCTGGTATAGAGGGATCAAAAGCCTTAATAAACTATTGTGAACGTATACCAGAAGAAACCATATTACTGATTACCGCTGGTAAAGTATCTAGTAGTACTTTTAAAGCAAAATGGATGGACGCCATCGATAAAAAAGGCGTCATTATTCAAGTTTGGCCGTTAGACGGGCAGGATTTACTTCGGTGGCTAGACCATAGAATGCAACAACGTGGCATAAGCACGGATAGTGAAGGTTTGCGGATTTTAGCATCTAGAATTGAAGGGAATTTACTGGCAGCAGCCCAGGAAATTGAAAAGCTGTATGTGTTATATGGTACGGGAAAGCTGAGTAATCAGCAGATTTTTGACGTGGTAGCGGATAGTTCTCGCTATGATGTATTTAAATTGATTGATGCTTTGTTATCGTCTGATATTAATCGTATTTTAAAAATATTAACAGCTCTACGCTCAGAAGGTATCGCTGCTCCGATTGTTTTATGGGCCTTAACACGAGAAGCCAGAACGCTAATAAAAATTAAAACAGCCCTTTCTCAAGGCCAAAATAAAGAAACTGTTTTTACGGCTAACCAGATTTGGGATAAGCGTAAACAACTTATCAATAATGCCCTTAATAGGCTTAATGACAATCAGTTAAACGGGATACTCGTACTAAGTGCTAAAGCAGATCGACAAATAAAAGGGCAAGAACAAGGCGATATATGGGAACTAATGTTAGTAATCTGTCTAAAGTTTACTTCAATTGAGATAGGTACCCATTAACACGGTGAGTCAGCAATTCTATGTAAAACCCTTAGCTTAACTTGTTTGCGACATAGGCATTGACACGAACACTACCGCTTTCTTTTGATAGTAAACACTTTTTAAATAAATTTTATGTCATTAAATACCATAACAAATCAAACCATTGCACTGGCGGGTATTGCCCAAGCAGCAGCGCTAGTTCAGCAACTGGCAACCAAGGGAACTTGTGACGCTGCCGCTTTTGAGGCCAGTATTTCAAGTGTCTTAAAAATAGATTCAGACAGTGTTATTGATGTCTATGGGAGCCTTGAAGGCTTACAACTTGGATTGACGCAGTTAAATATCCAAATGAATGGCTTTAAAATAGTTAATCCTGAGCAAGCAAGATATTCTGCCTCTTTAGTATTTTTAGAACATCAACTAGCAGAGCGCAAAGATCTTCTTAGTACCATACTTATTGGTATTTCAAAAGCACAGGCACAGTGCGAACATTTTGGTTTGCTACATGAAAATGTAATGGCTAATCTAGGTGAGATTTATCAAAACACAATTAGTACGCTACAACCCAGAATTATGGTCAATGGTGAGCAAAGTTATTTATCAAAACCAGACGTTGCCAATAAAATAAGAGCCTGTTTACTAGCGGGTATACGTTCCGCTATCTTGTGGAGACAATGTGGTGGAACACGATGGAAGTTTCTTTTTTATCGTAAAAAAATACAAGTTGAATTACAAGCCTTATTAAAACAAGTCTAGCTCACTATAGGAAGCTTATTACCTCACCTTATCTTAGCTATTTTTAACTACGTGTAATGGTTCCTAGTTTTTAATTAAACTGACAATTACAATGGTAACCATTTTTAAAAATTGATTTATTGGAACATGATCTACAAACGCGTAATATTATTTGCCCTACTTATCACTGCATTCGCAGTCCTCGCCTTCTATACGACACCTAGATGGCAACAAGAAGCTGGGATTGTTCCTCCCCAAACCGTATTCACGAGTGCCAAAGACAATAACAGCATTGTCAAACCTTGCTCCAATGAACATCCTGATTGGCGTCCTGCTCAAGTGATAGAAGGCGTTAGTATAGACGCTGCGCCGGCCTGTGAGCCTGATAATCCGTATGATATTGCAACCTCGGTTAAAGGCACTAACAACGTGTCAATGGGGACCTTGATGCAAACCAATTTAGCGCAAGATGCTTTAATCATGACGGATGATCTCGATCATGATGGTGATCCAGATGTTATTCGTATTAAACTCGAGGTTGTTGAGCTTAACGGCGCTAGTCCTGACGGTGAATTTTTAATCAATACCTACGATATTGCACCAGGTATTCAACCTGGGCTTTGGGTTTATGCTCCAAAATCGAGAGGTATGGCCCTTAAAAACTTTAATTCAGTCGTCGCTAATCCTCTATTGCGGGCACCCTCACCTGTTATTCGCGTTGAGCAAGGTGACAAAGTTTACATCACGCTTGAAAATACCCATTATGTACCGCATACCATTCATCTTCATGGTGTTGATCATCCTTGGGTAACCTCCAAAGGTGAAGATAATGATGGCATGGAAGAACATGCCGTTTTTCCGGGAAAAAGTCACACCTATGAAATTCAGCCCAGACATGCTGGTACCATGCTTTATCATTGTCATGTTCAAACAGCTCAGCATTTTATGATGGGGTTGGCGGGGATGTTTATTGTCGAAGAAAATCAACCCAATAACTGGTTACAGACCTTCAATATCGGTGCAGGACAAGTACGACATCCCTCTGATACGGTTAAAAAAGTCTATAGTCAAGAATATGATTTACATTATCAATCGGTTGATAAAAAGTTAGCAAAAATCATTCAAGATGCTAATGATCCGCGATTAATCGCAGAGCGCATGAGTCGTGACTACAACATGACGGAATCATTCGAAAACTTCTTCATGCTAAATGGACATTCTTTTCCTTACACCTTGCGTGACGCAATGATTATTGCTTCAGAAGATGAGCGGATTAAATTACATATCGCCAATTTACAGCGCTCTGCCGTTGCTATTCATATCCATGGTCACAAAGCTACTATAACGGCGTTAGATGGTGTTGAACAACCTGCAGCGATGCAAATTACACGCGATGTTTTTGATATTGCTCCAGCACAACGTACTGACTTACAGTTGCTCACTAAAAATGATGGCTTACACAGTTATGGTCCTGGGTTGTGGATGTTTCATGATCATTCTGCAACAGGAACGACCACTGATGGCATGGAACCGGGAGGCAATATGGCCATTCTTGCTTATAAGCATTTACTCGATGAGCAAGGTATGCCAAAAATGCATGATGAACTATTCGATCAAGTTTTTAATAAAGATTACTATGCAAAAAAAATAGCGGTCTGGGGTCAAGGTGATTTTGCACCCTTATTAGGTGATGCAGGCTTACTTCCTCCCAATTATTTGCAAATTATCTTATTCGGTCTATCAATAGGCTTACTCATCGGTTTGCTGGTTTTTAGTGTATTGGCTTATAAACGGAAACAAAAATAATGAAAGTATTCGTAATGAGCTTAATGTTACTAATTGTTAACAGTTCTGCTTCAGCCATGAATCACGGCGGCATGTTGATGGATGAAAAAGGCATGATTATGAATGCTAATTCTGATAATCTCCCCCGTGACTGCACAAAAATCTCTGAAAATGTTGATATAACGATTCATGCAGGGCAACAAAACGCCTTAAAGTTTACCGGTAAAATGTTTGCCTTTGATCAACAAGAATGGAATGTTAAACCGTGCGCTAAGATTAATATCACCTTTATTAATGACGATCAAATACGCCACCAATTGATGATTCACGGCTTACCCGGCTACTTGTATCCTGAAGGTATGTTTCATTTAGAACTTTATGGGGAAGGACAATTACAGGCATCGTTGATCATGCCGAGTCTTAAAAAGACCTATCTTGTTCATTGTGAATTGCCTCAGCACATGGAAAAAGGCATGAAAGCGCAGTTAAAGGTCGATGGTGGCGATGGTGATTTACCCAGTATCCCTGGGATTTCAAGACCCGTTAGAGCAGATGTTTATTCGGTTGATTGGACAGAATTAAGCTTAGCCGTTTTACTACTCAGCGTTTTACTTGGCTGTGCTATTTTATTTTTTATTATTCTTAATGCTACTGCTATTAAAGATTTTTCTAGCAAAATAATTAAGAAAATATATGTTAAAAAAATGTAAATTAAGAAAAAGGTTCAGTCATGCCTCTTGATAAAACGATTAATTTATCGACTTCTGTTGAACCTCTTCATGACAGTCTTAGCAGAAGTTTACTTATTGCCTCTATGATCAATGATATCGAGTACGACGGAAGGATCAGCCAATGTTGAAGTATCGCCTAAATTATCAAGCTCATTAGCGGCAACTTTACGGAGAATACGCCGCATAATTTTACCTGATCGAGTCTTTGGCAAACCTGGTGCCCATTGGATAATATCAGGGTTAGCAATAGCACCAATCTCTTTTCTTACTAAAGCAACGAGTTCTTTTTTAAGGGCCTCGGTTGGCTCAATACCGTTATTTAATGTCACATAGGCATAAATTCCTTGGCCTTTTATATCGTGCGGATAACCAACAACAGCGGCTTCAGCAACGTATTGATGCAATACTAGTGCGCTTTCTATCTCTGCTGTTCCCATACGGTGTCCGGATACATTGATGACGTCGTCAACTCGACCGGTTATCCAAAAATAACCATCTTCGTCTCGACGTGCCCCATCACCGGTAAAATAGTGACCTGGATAATTTTTAAAATAAGTATCTATAAATCGTTGATGATCGCCATATATTGTTCGTGCCTGACCTGGCCAAGGATGACTGATAACTAAAATACCTTCAGCAACACCTTCAACAATATTACCTTGCGTATCTATAATTTCAGGTTTGATACCAAAAAAAGGTAACGTTGCCGAACCAGGTTTTAAGGCAGTTACCCCTGGCAATGGCGTAATCAGAATGCCACCCGTTTCGGTTTGCCACCAAGTATCCACAATAGGACAACGCCCTTCCCCCACGACATGGTAATACCACTCCCACGCTTCGGGATTGATGGGTTCACCCACACTTCCTAAAATGCGCAGACTACTTCGACTTGTGCCGGTAACTAGTGCCTTACCTTGAGCGATTAATGCTCGTATTGCAGTCGGGGCTGTATAAAAAATATTAACTTGATGTTTATCAATAATGCGCCAAAAACGATCCGCTTTTGGATAAGTCGGTACACCTTCAAACAATAAGGTGGTAGCACCATTACAGAGAGGACCATAAATCATATAGGAATGTCCAGTAATCCAGCCTATATCAGCAGTACACCAGTAAACCTCTCCCTCTTTGTAATCAAATACATATTTATGGGTGACCGCCGCATATAATAAATAACCAGCAGTTGTGTGTAGCACACCTTTTGGTTTGCCGGTTGAACCTGAGGTATATAAAATAAATAAAGGGTCTTCTGCCGCCATTTCTTCGGCAGGACATACATCTGCCGCATTTGCCATTGCAAGGTGGTACCAGACATCACGAGAGTCATGCCAAGCAATCGGATTTCCTGTATTCTTAATGACAATCACTTTTTTGAGATTAGGACAAAAGTCAGCGGCCAAATCAACATTGGCTTTAATAGCAAGAGTTTTGCCGCCCCGATAGCCTTCATCCGCACAAATGACATACTGACAATCTGAGTCTAAAATGCGATCTTTTAAAGCGTCTGCAGAAAATCCTGCAAAAACAATAGAGTGCACAGCACCAATCCGAGTACAAGCCAGCATGGCCGTGGCTGCCTCGCTAATCATGGGGAGATAAATACAAACACGATCACCTTTTTTAACGCCCTGTTGTTTCAGAACGTTAGAAAATTTACAGACCTCTTTATGAAGTTGCTGGTAGGTTATTTTTTTATCATTTTCTGGATTATCACCTTCCCAGATTATGGCAACTTGATCAGCACGGGTTTCCAGATGGCGATCAATACAGTTCACACTGACATTAAGTGTGCCACCTTCAAACCAACGAATATAACCACCAGGATAATCATAATCCATAACCTTATCCCAAGGCTTACTCCATTTTAAAAATTGCTCTGCTTGTTCTGCCCAAAAAATAGCCGGCTCTTCAATGGACCGTTTATAGCTTTTCTCATAAGTCGCTTTGTCAATAAGAGCTGATGCCGCTATAGTTGGATTCACATCGTAAATTTTAATTTCAGACATATATAGCGCCTAGTAAAGAGAAAACTGTGCAGATAATTTCGTCGTATGGAAAAAAATGATGCGACTTATTCAGAAAGTGTATGTTCTATATAAAGAGATATTTTTTCTACAACAGATGGACTGGCATATTTTAAGCTATTAACAATCAGCCATAAGTAAGGGTCTTTGTCATACCAGCGCTTATGATATAGATCTATAGCATATGCTTTAATAAAATCACTGGTAAAGGAAGCATCAAGAAAATCGCCTAGAATATGAGTGGCATCGTTTTCTTCAAGAATCGCAAAAATTCCTTTAGTCACCGCATCAAGTTGTGCAGAAGATACATTTTTTAAACGCTCAAGTTGTTTAGCAAAAGATCTAAAGTTGTCATACCACCGCTTATTCAAAATGAAATCCTTATACAAAAAAAGTATGCGTTATAGTTATTCTTTTAATGCTTATTGTGTCGTTAAAAAAGACGTGCGGGTAAAAAGTCATTATTCTTTAACTAATTTACTATGGTGAATCGAATAAGAAAAATAGACAATCAATCCTATTATTAACCATATAATAAAACGTAACCATGTGATGCTAGGCAAAAAACCCATCAGCGCACCGCAAGACAGCATACCCAGAACTGGAAATAAAGGGCTAAAAGGAGTACGAAAAGGGCGATCTAAGTTAGGTTTAGTAATTCGCAATACAATGACACCTAAACAAACTAGCACAAAGGCCGCTAATGTACCAATGTTTACCAGTTCTGCCAGTTCCCCTAAAGGAACAAAGCCAGCTATCAGGGCGATGATAACGCCACAGAGCACAATGACTCTGACAGGTGTTTGAGTATTTCGATTTACTTTACTGAAAAAGGGCGCTAACAAACCATCACGTGACATTGCAAAGATAATACGGGTTAATCCATAATATAAAACCAACATGACGGTGGTTAATCCGGCAATAACACCGGTTGAAATTAATGCCGCGCCCCAATCATAACCCAGTAGGGTTAAGGCATGAGCCACGGGTGACGAAACGTTAAGTTCTGAATAATGAACGACACCTGTCAGTAATCCTGACACGATGATGTAAATAACGGTACAAAAAACTAAAGAAGTAACTATTCCAAAAGGCAGGTCTCGTTGAGGATTTTTAGCTTCTTCTGCGGCTGTCGAAACTGCGTCAAATCCCACATAAGCAAAGAACACCAGCGATGCTCCTGCAAAGACCCCAGCGGTTTTACCATCAGGCAAGGTTTGAAACCATCCATAAGGCATAAAAGGATGCCAGTTATCGGGGTGCACATTAAATACAGCGATCCCAATGAAGATACTAATAGTAATAAGCTTAACAACCACCATGGTGTTATTAGCTTTTGCACTGTGCTTGACGCCCATTACTAATAAACCCATCAATAACAATATAATCGCCGCTGCCGGCAGATTGATAATACCCCCTAAAACTGGCGCTTTTGTTAATGCATCAGGTAGAGGAATGCCAAGTGCAGTGAGAGCGTTTTGGAAATAACCTGACCAGCCATTGGCAACCGCAGCGACTGATATACCATACTCGAGCAGTAAGTCCCAGCCGATAATAAATGCAATCAATTCACCAAAAGCAGCATAGCTATAGCCATATGCACTACCACACCCCCCTACAGCCGATGACAATTCTGCATAAGAAAGGGCGGCAAAAGCACAAGCCAGGCCGGCAATAACAAAAGAGAGCACGATAGCTGGCCCTGCTTGTGTGGCCGCTGCAATACCCGTCAGCACGAAAATACCAGTCCCTATAATGGCACCCACACCTAAAAAAACTAAATCCCAAGCCGATAAACAACGTTTTAGCCCATCATTTGAGTCGCTATGAGAAACTATCTTTTTAGTACGAAAAATTTGCAAAGCCATATTTTAGAAAAAATTAGTAGGTTGAAATTAATTTAATAATGTGGGGGCACTTCTTCAACGGTTTCGCCTCCACCACCGCTTTCTGTGGATAGACTTTTTATTCGATCATTAAGCATTTTACAAGTTGCTTCCAAACGTGTTATCTGATGTTGTTGTAGACCGACTATTTTGTTTAATTCTTGTAGCAAATCTTCTTGATAGGCAACTTTTATTTCCAGTTCTATTACTCTATTTTCATTCATAAAACGATTAGATAACCTTTGAAAACTGTTGCTGGTTTTTTTGTAGCAAGTATTTGTCGAAAACCATACAAACATTACGTATTAATAAGCGTCCTGCAGATAATACCTGTATTCCGGTTGCCGAGATAGTTATTAAACCATCAACTTCCATGGGTGCTAGTTCTCTCAGTTCTTTGGCAAAGTATTCGGCAAAATTGATAGAAAAGGCATCTTCAATAGAACTAAAGTTAAGTTCGAAATGACAAATTATGTAGGTAATAACCGCACGGCGTAATTGATCGTCAAAATCTAACGTTACACCTTTATAAACAGGTAATTTATTGCTTTTAATAAGTTGCTCATACTCATCGAGTTCTTTGACATTTTGAATGTAAGCATCCCCCACTCTCCCTATAGACGTAACGCCAAAACCGATCAGATCACAATCTGAATGTGTCGAATAACCTTGAAAATTACGATAAAGCTTACCTTCTCTTTGGGCTATTGCTAAGGCATCATTGGGTTTGGCAAAATGATCCATACCAATATAAACGTAACCTGCGGCAGTTAGTTTTTGCCCCACCATTTGCAAAATCTCTAGTTTAACTTCTGCACTGGGCATATCCGCCTCGTTAATCTGCCGTTGGGTTTTAAACCGTGTAGGCATATGTGCATAGTTAAAGATTGAAAATCGGTCAGGTTCGGCCGCCACTATTTTATCGAGTGTATCTGCGAAAGTATCCACAGATTGAAAAGGTAGGCCATAAATTAAATCAATATTGGTAGATTTAAAGCCTTCGGTCTTAGCATCTGCCAAAACACGGAAAGTTTGCTCTTCACTTTGAATGCGATTAACCGCTTTTTGTACGGCTGGGTCAAAATCTTGTAACCCTAGACTGATTCGATTGAAACCTAATTCACGTAGTTGTTTAATAGTGTGAGAGTTCGTTTCTCTTGGATCAATTTCTATTGAATATTCACAGTCATCATCATCTTTTAACAAAAAGTGCTCACGCGTTACCGTCATTAATTGTTGCATTTGCTCAAAACTTAGAAACGTTGGTGTTCCACCGCCCCAATGCAATTGATTAACGACCCGCTGGTTGTCAAATAAAGCCCCCAGTAGGGAAATTTCTTTATACAGACTTTCTAGGTAGGGTTCGGCATGTTTACGATTTTTAGTGACAATTTTATTGCAGGCACAATAAAAACAAACGGTATCGCAAAAAGGAATATGAAAATACAGTGACAAAGGACCACCAGCCGCATTTGATTTTGCTATCTGCTGACGATAATCTTCATCACCAAAACCTTCGTGCAATTCTAATGCCGTTGGGTAAGAGGTATATCGTGGTCCCGCTTTGTCGTAGCGATTGATTAATGCCAAATCAAATTTAATCGATTGATCGATCATTTAACAGAACCGTTAATAATTATTTTATGCGTACCTTTATCCGTTAAGGCAACTTGATCAATAATGCCCAGTAAATCACCGGGTTGAGACATGGCATTGCCTGACTTTGATATTCTTGCTAATAATTTAACCTGACTAAAGTTTGATAGTTTCATGGTTGGCATCATAGCCATTGAATCATTTAAACTAAGCGTTAACGGTAAATCAGACACTTTTTTACGGACGATAGCTAAAGGCATTTTAGGTCCCGATAATGCTTGAGCATAAACAAAAACCGTGTCCTCAGCAGACGTTATTTTTTGTAAAGTGGGTGCTAAACTGACTTGAACAGAAATAGCAAGATCAGCTGTTGTTGTTTTCTGTACCGCTTCAGCTTGATGTTGTAATTGTGGTGCATCATTAGCAACTTTTGATAACAAGCTTTGTATTTCTTGCTGGGCTTCAGAACCTGCAGGCAAGAAAGTCTCAAGTTTTTTCCATAATTTGACGGCCGTTATTACATCACCTTGTTGGGCTTTGGCCATACCACCTAACCACAAGGCATTTAAGTTGTCGGGTTCTAAAGCGAGGGCTTTATAGACAAGCTCAGTCGGCTTGCCTGCCATGTTTTTATCATTGACATAAGCCAGTGCATCCGCATAAAGTAGCATAACTTCAGCTTGTTCACCCAGTAAACGATAGGCATTACTAAAGGCGTCGACGGCCTGTGGATATTGGTTTAAGGCTTTATAAGAGCGACCTAAAATCAACCAACCCTTCGGATCATCAGGATTAGCTTTCATTTTTTCAGCCAGACCATCAACCATTTTATTAATGGCTGCAAGTTTGAGTGCTTCCGGATCTGCTGCCATTTCGACGCTATGACTGACAGCTTGATAATTGCCCAACATAACATAAAGTGAACTGGCTAAGAGCGGGATACCCAATACAAGTATATAAATAATCCACTTGCTCTGTTTTTTTGCCGAGAATACCGGACTTATTATATCTAAATCATCACTTAAGGCTTGCTCAAGATCGGCAAACTGTTCGTCATATTGCGCCTGACTAATGCCACCTGTTAATCTATTTTCTTTAAGTTCAGTTAAACGGTGCTTCGCAATTAGTATGTTGCGCTGATCAAGATCTGCTGGTTGACTGCTTTGTTTTCGCCATAATGGTGGAAGAATAAACAAAAACGCGAGTAGTATGAGGGTGCTGACAATCAGCAAAAATAACATATTCAAGAGGCATCACCTTTTTCTAATAAGTGGTGAATTTTTTTCTGTTTCTCTTTGTTTGTTTGTAAGCTATCACTATCAACTGGCTGATTGCTTGCTTTTTTGCGGCGGATAAAGAAAAAAACAGTACTTAAACCCAGTAATAAAAATAAGATCGGCGCTATCCAAAGAAGTGTGGTTTTGCCTTTAAAAGCAGGCTTATACAAAACAAAGTCACCATAGCGATCCGTCATAAACTGGACTATTTCTTCCCTGGATTGTCCTTTTTCTAACATTTCATAGACCTGCCTACGCAAATCAGCGGCCAATTCTGCATTTGAGTCTGCAATAGTTTGATTTTGACAGACCAAACAACGTAATTCCTTCGTTAAGGTTTCGTAGTTTTCTTGTTGTTTGGGGTCAGATAATTGCCGATAATCGACGGCGTAACTGCTCGTCGAAGTCATCAGGAATAACATAAAAAATAAACACTTCATTCAGTTTCAGCTTGTAATTTAGCAATCAAAGGGAGAAAAATTTGCTGTACATCATCAGGGCTAATGGGTCCGGTATGTTTGTAACGTATCAAGCCTTTCTTATCAATAACAAAAGTTTCCGGCACACCATAAACGCCATAATCTATACCAATACGACCATCTTGATCCATAATGCTAACATCATAAGGATTACCTAAGGTATTCAACCAGTTTTTTGCGTTGCTAGGTTCATCTTTATAATTCAATCCAACAATCACTGCAGCGTGTTGCTGAGCTAATTGATTCAAAATAGGATGTTCAGCACGACAAGATACACACCAAGATGCCCAGACATTAAAAAGCCATACCTGACCTTTTAAATCGGCAGGTGTTAATTTTTGTTCTGGCGCACTAAGCTTAGACGCTGAAAAATTGGGCGCTAATTTATTAATAAAAGGCGATGGAATATCGCTAGGTTTAAGATTTAAACCTAGCGCAAGGAATATCGATAAGATAATAAATAAGAGTAAAGGAATTATGAATTTAAGCATATTAAGATTATGTTCAATGTTTTATTTATTAGTGTCACTAATTAGAATCTTTAATACGGATATAAGTATTCGACCCACTCTCAACAGTTTTTTGTTGTACTTCTATAAAATCAAGCGATCTTATTAACTTACCAAGCTTATCATAACCATAATTTCTAGGATCAAATGAACTATCTACCCTTGGTATATATGATCCTACACCTCCTAAATTCGCCCAACCATCTTCTTCAGAAGCTGACTCAATAGCTTCTTTAATCAGCTTTTTCAATTTTCTATCTTTCGATGGATCTAAATGTTTGGTCGATTTATCTTTATTGTCATTGTTAAGTACAGTAGAAATGATAGGATTATCGTTTTGTAAACTTTTAGAGTTTATTGGTACAGGCTTTAGTATTGAACCATCAGTAACATCTTCATCCATAATAGTTTCAGTAAATATGAATTTATTACAAGCAGCACGAAAAGCTTCAGGTGTGGAGCGCTTTCCAATGCCAATAACCTCAAGCCCTGCTTCTCTGAGGCGAGTGGCTAATTTTGTAAAATCGCTATCACTTGAAACTAAAAAAAAACCATTGAAATTGCCCGTATAAAGCAAATCCATTGCATCAATAATTAATGCAGAATCAGTGGAGTTTTTGCCTGTAGTATAAGCAAACTGCTGCATAGGTTGAATTGCGTGTTTATTTAAAACAGTTTTCCAGCTACCGAGTCGTGTATTTGTCCAGTCACCGTAACAACGCCGTGAAGTTGCATCCCCGTATCTGGCGGCTTCAGTTAGTATTGCATCTATTGCTTTAGCTTGTGCGTTGTCAGCATCTATCAATAAAGCAAAGCGTTTGTTTTGATTAGTTGTGTTCATTGGCTACCTTTTGGTAATTGGATAGTCCGATATCGCTTATCACAAGCTGCACACAAACCACCTACAGCCATAAATACGGCACCCATCCAAATCCAGCGAATAAAGGCTTTGTAATAAATCCTTAGGCTCCAAGCACCTTGATCACCTAATGGCTCACCGATGGCCACAAAAAGATCCCTAAACAAACCAGCATCGATCGCCGCTTCTGTCATCGGCATCGTCTGTACTTGATAAACTCGTTTTTGCGGTTCAAGTTGAGCCACTTGCTTGCCATCATGACTGACCGTAACAAAAGCCTGTTGAGCGATATAGTTAGGACCTTTAGTTTGCGTGACGCCTTTAAATTCGAAAATATATCCAGACATATCTATGGTTTCGCTAGGGGCCATGCGAACATCTTTTTCAACACTATAAACACTGGTTAACGTAATACCTATTACAAAAACTGAAATGCCTAAATGTGCAATAGTCATCCCGTAAAAACCGGCAGGAATGGTTTGTAAACGTTGCCATGAAAACTTATTCGCGCCCATGCGATCGACAAATGACAGCCCCGTCATTGCAAGGGTCCATAACGCAAGCGTTAAGCCTAAAGCCGCTGCCCATGAATAAAAAGGCATGAGTAAAGGAAGTAATAGCCCTCCCAAAACGCAACCCGCAATAAGCCAGCGTACTCGTAACGCCAACTGACCAAGCGTGTCTTTTTTCCAGCGCAATAACATGCCAAAGCCAACAACAATGGCAAGTGGAGCCATTAAAGGAATAAAGACCGCATTAAAATAAGGTGGACCAACGGAAATCTTACCTAAACCTAAGGCATCAATAACCAAAGGATATAAAGTACCGAGTAAAATACTCGCCGCGGTAACAACTAATAAGACGTTATTCAATAAAATAGCTGATTCTCTGGATACCAGTTCAAAGGTTGCGCTACTTTTAACGGTCGGAGCTCTGATAGCATAAAGTAATAAAGACCCGCCAACCACAACCGCCAAAAATACAAGTATAAACAAACCGCGAGCGGGATCACTCGCAAAAGCGTGCACAGAAGTTAACACACCTGAGCGAACAAGAAAGGTACCTAACAAACTTAATGAAAAAGCAAATATCGCAAGTAATACGGTCCACGTTTTAAATACCCCTCGTTTTTCCGTGGCCGCTAATGAATGCATAAGGGCTGTTCCAACAAGCCAAGGCATAAATGAGGCATTTTCTACGGGATCCCAAAACCACCAACCGCCCCAACCTAACTCGTAATAAGCCCACCAACTTCCCAACGCAATGCCCAGCGTTAAAAACATCCAAGCCATATTGGTCCAAGGTCTGGACCAACGTGCCCAAGCGGCGTCTAAACGGCCTTCAAGTAAAGCCGCAATAGCAAAAGCGAAGGCCACTGAAAAGCCAACATAACCCATGTAAAGCATCGGTGGGTGTATGGCGAGTCCGGGATCTTGCAACAGTGGATTTAAATCTCGTCCCTCTAACGGGGCTGGAAATAAACGTTCAAAGGGATTGGAAGTGAACAGTAAAAATAAGATAAAGCCAACCGAAATCAGCCCCATTACACCTAAGACTCTTGCCAAAGTCGCTTCGGGTGTATTTTTACTAAATTGTGCGACCAAGCCTGTCCAGATAGTAAGCACTAAGCCCCATAGCAACAATGAACCTTCATGTGCCCCCCAAACACCTGAAATCAAATACAAGGTAGGTAACGAAGTATTTGAATTAGTCGCGATGTATTTAACTGAAAAGTCATGCGTTAAACAACTATAGGTTAAGCAACCGTATGATATGAACATAAACAACAGTTGCGCGAAGGCTGCGGGTTTTGCTATAGCAACCCAACCCGAATAACCTCTATACGCGCCAATGATGGGTAAAACGCCCAATACCAAAGCCATACATAAAGCGAGTATCAGTGAAAACTGTCCTAATTCTGGTATCATTTTATTGGCCTGAACCTTGTGTGGGCTTGTTTTTCAAGCTAGCTTTAACCTCGGGTGGCATATAGTTTTCATCATGTTTAGCCAACACTTCTTCAGCAATAAAAACACTCTGATTATTTAATTTACCATGAGCAACAATCCCCTGCCCTTCTCTAAATAAGTCGGGCAAAATACCGGTGTACTCAACGGTGACTTCTTTACTAAAATCTGTCAGTTTAAAGCGAACCATCATGCCATCATCGGGTCTTTCTACGCTACCTTTGATGACCATGCCACCCAAACGAAATAAAGCATTTTTAGGGGCTTTACCCTCTACAACATCAGTTGTAGAAAAAAAGTACATTAAATTTTCGTTGAAAGATTTTAAAGCAAATCCTGTTGCCACACTCGCACCTAACAACATTAGGCTAATTAGGATTAAGCGTTTTTTTCTTGCTGGTTTCATCATAACTTATCGTTTCCGCTGTAAATTTTGACGAAAAAATGATTTACGCTGCAAAACGGGAATAATAATGTTGGCAAGTAAGATTAATAAAGTAAGTCCATAGGAGGTCCATACATAAAAAGCGTAACCACCCATAGCAAAAAATGCGTGTAAGTCCATTATTTTCGCTCCAAAACCATTGTTTTTACCCACTGAGCATTCCGTTCACGATTTAATAGTTCAAGACGCGTTCGCTGTATCAAAGCAATTAAATAATAAAATTTAAACGACAAAGCCATTAACAAAAGCGGAATGAGCATACTGATGTGTATAGAGGGTTTGTCCATTTTAGTCACTGTAGGGCCTTGATGTAAGGTATTCCACCATTCCACAGAATAATGAATGACGGGTATATTAACGACGCCTACCAAGGCTAATATCGCCACGGCTTTTGACGCAACTCGTTTATCATCGATGGCACCGTAGAGTGCGATTACCCCTAAATACAGAAATAATAAAATCAATTCAGAGGTTAAACGAGCATCCCAAACCCACCAAGTCCCCCACATGGGTTTGCCCCATAGTGAACCTGTGAATAAGGCTATAAAAGTGAAGCTAGCACCGATAGGTGCGCTACTGATAGCGACAATTTCTGCAAGTTTAATCCGCCAAATCAAGCCAATTGCACCAGCAAGAGCCATGACGATATAAATAAACAATGACATCCAGGCACTAGGAACATGGATATAAATAATTCGATAACTATCACCCTGCTGATAGTCTGCAGGAGCTAGGTACAAGCCTCCATATAAGCCGGACACCGTGAATAAGATAAAAATAGTCACTAACCACGGCATTAAGCGTTCTGTAAACGCGTAAAAATGGGGAGGTGACGCCATGCGATGAAAGAATCGAACAACTAAGTCTGGAACTAGAAACATATTATTAGGAGTAAAAGTAAGATTCAATAATGACTGGATAGATTGATCTGTTTAAGCCGACTTAATCGATATAGGGTAAAGTAGACTTTTAGAATAGACCTTATAGATACAACCAACTTGCTAAAAGAGAATTATATCCGATTATTACTATAGGCTTAAGCTTTTGGCTCTGCTGGACATATTCACAGAGCCACTATAAAAAATTTTAATTAGATTAATCCAATCCGTGTAGTTTTGAATGGTCCATTATTTTAACTTAACGTATTGCCTAATAAGTCAGTCACAGCTTTATCTGCCACACCACAAACTTTGATATTATTCTTGATAAAGCTAGAGTAATTTTCATGTAGATGACCATGGAAAATATGCTTTACCCCCATCGCCGCGGCTAAATCCCCTATCACCTTAAAGCCATGTCGATGAGAGCCGGGGGCTTCATGGGAGACAAGAATGTCAGCCTTTAGCATTTTTAAAGCTTCAAATTCATCATGCCAAATCGCTGACTTATACTTTAAAGACAGCTCAGTATCTTGGGCATTAACACATTCACTCTGTAAATAATGCTGTTTTCCAGTCCATTTGGGTGGCTGAGGAGGATACCAAACTCTACCAAGAAATACACCACTTAAACCCACTATTTTAAGCCCGGCTACTTCAGTTACTTTTAAATGTAAGTTTCTATGCGAATAAGCAGAATGAAATAAATTGCTATATTTCAAGGGCGTTTCAAAATCATGATTACCCGCAATCCACCAAACTTCGGTGAGCGTTTCAATTTCTTTTAAACAGACCTCTAAAGGCGACTCTAGATCATAGTCACCCAATAAAACAACAGCTTCTGGCTTATATTTGTGAACAGAACTTATAATGGCATCAAAGTTTCCATGTGGGTCACCAGCAAATAAAATTTTCTTATGTTGACTCACGTTATATTCTTTTTATGTTTATTTGAAACTTAATAATCTACGGTAATGATGAAGATAACACGAATCGACAATCCTTATAGATAAGACTTGAATAAAAGGCTTAATTAAACTAAGTCTCTCGCTTTTTTAAATGCTTCTCTAAAATCTAGATACAAAGGCTTATCTGTTTCAAGCATTAATTTTAACATCTCATGCTGTAGTTGATATTTCACATTGCCTACCGCTAGCGCTCCAACACCAACAGCGCCTGAAGAATTTATGGCATTAATTAATGGTGCGCCGAGGTCGTTACGTTTGATGCCTTCAATGCCCATTGGAGGGACGGCATTGACATCACCCGCCACTTTTAATTGCTTGGCTTCTTTAAGAACAAAAGCGCTTAATACCTGAACACCGGCTTTAGCGACACAAAAAATAATATCAGCATCCGCGACTAATTTGGCCTTTTCATCATCTGAACTGGCGCAAGCACCTTTCAAAGTGCAAGTAAAACGACGATTGTAAGCTTTAGCAACGTCTTCGGCCGCTTCACTAGACAGATGATCGACTATTACGGTCTCTGCGCCTGCCAAAGACGCAATAACACCCGTGGCAATACCAACGGGCCCCGTACCGCCAAAAACAAGCGCCTTGCATTCATTCAATGCTTTGCCATGTTTGGCAATAAGTTCTTTTTCTACACAAGCAACCAAGGCCGCTGCTGTCGTGAATGCTCCACTCGGATCAGCAAACACAGACACCTCAAAAGGCGGCACCATCGCTTGTTGACAGGCATCTAACATATCGATAGCCAAGCCTAAATCACGACCCCCAATAAAAATGCCGGTTAGTTTGACACCCGCAGGCGATCTAGAAAAAATAACATCTTGGGTCAGTCGGTTAACGCTATCTAACTTAACGTTACTATAAGGCATAAGCACATCAAATCCCGCATCCATCGCCATATTAATATCAAATGGACTATTGTTGGGCATGGGGTCAAGCATGTGAAGAATACTGCGTTTCTCCATTAGAGAAGATCCTTGTTAATGACGGCGGGTTAAATGAAAGATTAACGTTAAATGTTAGATTTAATATAGTCTCTTGCAACTTCAAAAGCGTGTTCAAAATGAAGATACACAGGCTTATCAGTGCTAATCATTTTCTTTAATAAACGGTTTTGTGCTTGATATTTTATATTACCTATCGCTAACGCACCAATGCCAACTGCACCACTTTTAGAGCCTTCAATAGGTGTGCCATTATGAAAAGCATCGACACCTGCAATACCTGCTGGAGGTACCGCATTAACATCAGCCGCTACTTTAAGTTGCGGTGCTGAGGCAATCAGTTCAACACTTAATAGTTCAATACCTGCCGCACCTGTTGCAAATACAATATCAGCTGTTTTTATGTATTCTGCTTTATCTGCATCTGCACCAGCGGTGATAGTGATTTTACCGTCACCAAATTCATTACTACACATATCAGCGATATGTTGTGCTTTTTCTAATTGTCTACCAATAATGCGAACATGAGCGCCTGCTTGTGCGGAGATAACCGCTGCAGCTTGACCTACCGGACCTGTTCCACCCAAAGCAAGGATATTTTTTCCTTCCAAAGTAGTATTAAATTTTGTGATTAACTCATGTTCGACGGCTGCAACCATCCCTGCCGCCGTTGTAAATGCACCACTAGGATCTGCAAAAACTGAAACTTCAAATGGAGGTACCATTGAACGCTTTGCCGTTTTAAGCATATCAATAGCTTGCTTAGTATCTCGGCCCCCAATAAAAATGCCTGTACGCTTTAGATTTTTTGCACTACGAGAAAATATAGCATCTTGCACCAAGCCTTGAACTTCACTGGCTTCAACATTGGTATAGGGAAGCGCTGAAACCCAACCTGCATCTAATGCCATATTGACATCAAAGGGGCTTAAGTTTTTAGCAGTAGTTAGCATGTGTAAAATGAATGGTTTTTCCATAGTGGTTCCTTGATGTATTAAGACGGCAAGTATAAAAGAAAAAATAACAGAAGAACAATGTACTTGCTTATTGGGCGTTAAAAATAGCCAGATAAGGAATTATTTTATCAAATCAATTCTTTCAATTTATAAAGTAATTCAAGCGCCTGACGTGGACTTAATTCATCAGGTGTTGATGCCTCGAGTAAAGATAACGCAGGATGATCTTCATGAATAGTAAATAAATCCAACTGATTAATACCCACAGTTTTTTGTTGTTCACTATAAGCTTGGTCTTCTAAATGCCGTAATTTGATTTTTGCATTTTCGATAACTGATTTGGGTACGCCAGCCAATGAAGCAACTTGTAAGCCATAGCTTTGGTTGGCTGGCCCCTCTTTTACCGCATGCAAGAAAATGATTTTTTCGCCGTGCTCCATAGCCTCTAAATGTACGTTGTGGATGCTTTTTTGTTCTTCTGCTAACGTTGTTAATTCAAAATAATGTGTCGCAAATAATGTAAAAGCTTTGGTTTCTTTAGCCAGATAATCGGCACAAGCCCACGCTAAAGAAAGTCCATCAAACGTACTCGTACCCCGACCAATCTCGTCCATCAATATTAGGCTTTTTGATGTGGCATTGTGCAATATGTTAGCTGTTTCAGTCATTTCCACCATAAAGGTAGACCGTCCACTAGATAAATCATCCGATGCACCAATTCGCGTAAAAATCTTATCAACTGGGCCGCATATTAACTTTGTTGCAGGGACATAACAGCCAATATGAGCTATTAAAACGATGAGTGCAGCTTGCCGCATATAAGTAGACTTTCCGCCCATATTGGGGCCCGTTACAACCAACATTCTGCGCTGGGTTGAGAACAATAAATCATTAGGCACAAAGGGAATACTGGAGACTTGCTCAACTACTAAATGCCTCCCGCCCTCAATATTTATGCCCGGTTTATCAGTTAAGTTTGGCTGTGACAAATCTAAGCTTTCAGCGCGTTCAGCAAAGTTAACTAGAACATCAAGTTCGGCTAAAGCTGCGGCACATTCTTGCAATGGAATTAATGAGGTGGCTAAATAAATGAGTAGCTCGTCATATAAAACTTTTTCAAAGGTTAGCGATTTTTCTTTAGCACTAAGTACCTTATCTTCGAAGGACTTTAACTCTTCAGTTATGTAACGCTCCGCTCCTTTTAAGGTTTGTTTACGTGTGTAATGGATAGGAACCTTGCTGGAATTTAAATGTGAAATTTCAATATAATAGCCATGTACTCTATTGTAATTGACCTTAAGCGTAGGGATACCTGTCGCAGTTTTTTCACGGTTTTCCATATCAATTAAAAATTGATCGGCATTTTGGCTTAAATCTCTTAAATCATCTAAATCTTGATGGTAGCCCTTAGCTATCACACCACCATCACGAATCAGTACCGGCGGGTTATCAATGAGGGCTTTTTGTAATAATTCTAAAATAACAGGTTGTTCGTCAATTTTTTTACTTAATACCGCCAGTTGTGGGTTTTCACTGCTTGCCAGTGTCCGTTGTAATTCAGGCAATACAGCCAAAGTGTTACGCAAGACTAATAAATCTCTTGGACGCGCTGATTTTAGAGCGATGCGCGAGCTAATTCTCTCAATGTCACCCACTTGCTTTAGATGTGTTTGAACTTTTTTGTATAAACCCTCAATAAGCAGCGTTTCAATACAGTTATATCGACGGCTGAGAATAGTGTGATCACGGAGTGGCCTATTTATCCAACGTCGTAAACATCGACTACCCATTGCCGTAGACGTTTTATCTAAAACGCCAAATAAGGTATATTGCAGTTGACCTGATGGATGGTAATCCAATTCAAGATTTTTTCGAGTGGACGCATCAAGTAGAACACTATCAGAACTATTTTCAGTAGAAATGCCTTGAATATGAGGTAAAGCACTTTGTTGCGTATCTTTAACGTACTGTAATAAGGCGCCCGCAGCGGTCACAGCCAGCGGCAAGTGATCACAGCCAAACCCCTTTAAATCAAGCGTGTTAAATTGACTTAAAACACGTTGTTTAGCACTTTCAAAATCAAAATGCCACGGGGGTCTTTTACATAAGCCACTCCGTTGCTGGAGGTTGGGTGGTAATAACCAGTCCTCACTAAATAATAATTCAACCGGATTAAGCCTACTTAGCTCACTGATTAATTGATTCTCTGATTCCACCTGCTGCACTATAAACCGACCACTGGTTAAATCGAGACTAGCAATGCCATATTCTATGTTGATAGTGGTGTTTGCCCGATGACAAACGGCGACCAGAAGATTATCTTTTCTATCTTCTAATAAGGCCTCATCAGTCACTGTTCCTGGGGTAACAATTCTGACCACTTTACGATCTACAGGGCCTTTTGTCGTTGCTGGGTCCCCTATTTGTTCACAAATTGCGATTGATTCGCCATGCCTTAATAACTTGGCTAGATAACCCTCAGCAGAATGATAGGGAATACCGGCCATTGGAATCGGAAGGCCCGCTGATTGCCCTCGACTCGTTAAGGTAATATCTAGAAGTTGTGATGCTTTTTTAGCATCATCAAAAAATAACTCGTAAAAATCACCCATTCGATAAAATAAGAGTGTGTCGGGGTGGTCAGCTTTGATGCGCAAAAATTGCTGCATCATTGGTGTGTGCGAGTCAGAGGTTTTTTGTTTTATAATCATAGTGTTATTTTAGCTGAAGTCGCAGAGGACAACATGATAGATATTGAATTATTTGAAATAGCCCAGCAACTAGGCAATCTATTAACGTCAAAAAATAAAAAAATAGCCATAGCAGAGTCGTGTACTGGCGGATGGATTTCTCAAATAATCACTGAAGTTGCTGGAAGTTCTGTTTGGTTTGATCGTGGCTTCGTAACTTACAGTAATGCATCAAAAATAGAAATGCTGGCGGTTAACAGTAAAACACTAGACATCTACGGCGCCGTCAGTGCAGAAACCGCGTTAGAAATGGTTAATGGCGTTTTGACACATAGCCCTGCAGATTGTTCAGTCGCAGTAACCGGCATAGCAGGTCCAGGGGGAGGAACACCTCAGAAACCCGTTGGTACAGTGTATATCGCTTGGGGATATAAAAATCGAGAAACCCATGTAATTAAAGTAAATTTGAGCGGTGATAGGCACGAAATAAGAAGACAAGTAGTCAAAATCGCCCTTAAAGGTGTTATTTTAAATTAAAACGCAGGACTAGAGGGTGTTTCTGAAAGTCAAAAATCAAATTCAGACTCATCGATATCATCAAAAAGATCTTTTAATCGCTTCTTTTCCCAATAAATTTCAATTTTTCTGCGGGAATCTTTTTTGATAGATTCTTCTTCATGGGACTCTGTGAGTGATGTAAAGTCACTGCCTTCAAAAATATCATCATCCGCAAACTCTTCAGCTCTCTTCGTCGTAATTGCTTTACTTGCTAATCTGGAGGTTTCTTTATTCATTTTTATACTCCCAATAAATGCTTAATATAAAATATGATGTGATTATATGTAAAGAAAATATATAGCCACCAATGCATCAATTATTGATGACATTTTACAAAAAGCTCATTTTTAGCTACCTGATTCAAATTCATCAGCGTAAATTGCCATAAAGTTCATGGTTACTTTAATGGATATTGCTATAATTTGGCAGTCATAGAACTCCCTATTAAGATAATGAAAGACAAATTAAATGAAGTTGTACCTTCCCCCGCAGATATTTTTTCTACAGAGTATGTCTTTGAAAATCTTGGCACACCTTTTGTGATTGGTTTGGCGGTCGGCTATTTTGCAAAAAAAATGCTACTCATATCTCTACTTTTGTTGGGTGCAGCAATTGTTTTGCTGTTTGCGAGTGAGTATTTGGAAATAACACAAATTAACTACACCAAGTTAGAACAAGCAGTCCAGCCAGCTACTAGCGCCGCTAAAAGTTTTAAAGACTTTCTATTGAGTCGGTTATCAAATTTCCCCAGCAAAGGCCTGAGCGCAACCGCCGGGTTTGTGGTTGGCTTTAAGCTAGGTTAAGTTTTAACGACTACCCTTCTAAAATGGGTTTATATTCAACACATCTACAAATCATAAAAACACTAAGCTCGTCATTATTTATAATTTTTTACAAAAGCTATGGTTTATTTTTTTTAATGCATATATAATAGCCAGCTTATCAGAGTTATCGATGCCTCGGTGGCGAAACTGGTAGACGCAAGGGACTTAAAATCCCTCGTTCGTAAGGACGTGCCGGTTCGACTCCGGCCCGAGGCACCAACAAATACAAGAGCTTACGCAATCTGCGAAGCTCTTTTTTTGTGCCTGAAATTTACGGGTCATGGCTGGGTCATGTTTTAACGTACATCTACAGTATATTCAAGTAATCTGTAGGACTGATTAATTTAAAAATCATAAGCAACATTTGCCAAACCCCATCAACAAAAAAGCCAGTATCAAACCAGCCTTATCTATCACTTCAACTTCATCCTTATATACATAGTTTCAAGTTGTTTCAATATTGCTTGGATTTGACTGAGATTCGTTTGATCAGTGCGCCTAAATTTACGCCTAATTTTTTCTAGTCATTAGACTAAGTCACTTAGCTAAGTGTCCGTTAAATCGGAGCAAAAATCGTTTAACGTGACGTGATCAACATTGTTAATAAATTGCTCCTTATCATCTATTTCCCAAACATCTGCACTAAAGTCGATATTGCAATTCTGCGGTGTGCTTCAGTGCCCGCAATTGGATTTAACTCTACAAAAGGTCTTTCGACGATCGTCAACGCTGATCTGAATAGTAATATGGCTTCATCTATTGAAATATGACGAAAGGTGTTGGTTTGGTTTCTTAAGGCCGTTTCTACATAAGGTTGTGCAATGGCATCGCTATAGTGATAAAACTCAGATGACAGTGCATTTTGTTTAGCAACGCAATCCTCATAGTAGCGCATGACCTTAGGGTTCACTTGTTTTATGGATTTAAAAGCAATATCAACCATTATTTCAAAAAAAGTCTGCAAAGGCAGATTGCCATCAAATTCTTTAAACCTTTTTGCCATATTTTCAATATGCTGGGCTTGGCCTTGCTTAATAGCCCATAAAAAAGCATTCTCAATGATGCCTAGACGTTTAGTCATGGTACCTAATGCATAGCCGGATTTTTCTGCAAGTGTTCTGCTAGTAAATTTCTTGGGGTCTGCCGCGTTAACTAGTTCAAAAGCTGCCTGCAAGATATCTTCCAAAGATTGTGCTGATCGTCCTTGTTTAGCTTCTGGGAATTGAATATTTATATTTTTAGGCATTTTTTAGTGGGTAGGTTTGTAAAAAAGTATACGCTCGAAAGTCTGTCAATCAATAATTCTATAAAAGTCAATAATATCAATGGGTTTAGTGATTCTTTTAATGGCCTAAAAGTGTACAAAATTTACTAAATTACTCAGGATTTTTGTTTATAGTAATGCCATAGTATTTATCTAGCAATCCCCCGATCGTAGGATTTTTTCCTTTTTCTAATAAATTTATATAGAAATAGAATAAACAGCAATATTTACTTAAATATAAATACTTTACAGACTGAATTTTGTATTTTTTTAAATCGGAGATGTCAAACAGCGTGGAAAAATGGCCAGGGAATCAGGGAAAACAGCGTCGAAAACTGTCCACCCTGATATGTGTCATGATCCGGTATTTTGCCGGAGAAACCTTGGGTGTTATTTATGGATTTTATTGCCGAAATCAGAAGGCGTCATTTTGTAAGTGGTGAGGACATCAGTTCCATCGCTAGATCATTAAAATTATCTCGTACCACCGTTCGTAAACATTTACTCACAACAGAAGAACCCGTTTACCATCGAAAAACTCAAACTTTTCCAAAGCTGGGTGACTTTCAGGACCGACTGGAGCAATGGCTAGAATTAGACTCTCGTCTCCCAAAAAAACAACGCAGAACTGCAAAACGTTTGTTTGAATTCCTACAGGCAGAAGGCTATCGGGGTGCCTATGACAGCGTGCAGCGCTATGTAAAGCATTGGAAACTCGAGCAGAAGATGACGCCAGCAATCACCAAGGCTTTTATTCCTTTGGCGTTTCCTCCAGGAGAAACCTGCCAATTTGATTGGAGCGAAGAATTTGTTCAGCTAGGTGGGATTGGTAGAAAAATCAAGGTTGCTCATTTTCGTCTTTCCTATAGTCGAAAAATGTTCGTTGCAGCCTATCCTTGTGAAACTCAGGAAATGGTTCTGGATGCCCACAACAAAGCCTTTGCCTTCTTTGGCGGCGTGCCTTTGCGAATGGTTTATGACAACCTAAAAACAGTCGTTGATACGGTTTTTGTGGGTAAGGAACGTCAGTTTAATCGTCGTTTTTTAACGCTAGCCAACCATTATTTATTTGAACCCGTTGCCTGTACACCGGCTGCTGGCTGGGAGAAAGGCCAAGTTGAAAATCAGGTCGGCAATATTCGTGAATGGTTATTTACTCCGTGCGCTCGGTTTGCTGATTTTAATGAGCTGAATGTGTGGTTGGAAAAGCGCTGTGAAGAGCTATCTGGACGAAAACATCCCAGCCAAAAGACACGCACTATAGCGGAATGTTTTAACGATGAGCAGTCCTTGTTGCGCCCAATAACTGTTCAGTTTGATGGTTACAAAGAACACTTGTTACGTGTTTCTAGTACCTGCCTTATTCGATTGGATCGTAATAACTACAGTGCGCCGGCTGCTTGGGTCGGCAAAGTTATTTCTGTCAAAGTGACCGCTGATCGTCTGCGCTTGGTTGCTGATGGAGACATTATTGCCGAACATGAGCGTTGCTTTGGTCGTGATAAATTCATCTTTAATCCTTGGCATTATCTGCCAGTATTAGAGCGAAAGCCAGGTGCGCTAAGGCATGGCATTCCCTTTCAAGAGTGGGATTTGCCCCAATCGATACAAAAGGTTCGTAATCAACTACTAAAACAGCCTAAAGGTGACAAAGCCTTTGTTGACGTGCTAGTGATGGCGCAAGGTGCAGGATTAGAGACCATGGAAGCTGCGTGTGCCTTGACACTTGAATCAGGGGTTATCAATGCAAGTGTCGTCATTAATGAGCTACGACGGTTACTTGAACCACCCCGAGTTAAATCTCTAGTGACTGTTGATAGCTTGTTACTACACGTTGAGCCCACTGCGGACTGCGGTCGTTACGATAGTTTGTTGAGCGGCCGCTATGTCCATTGATAATCTATCCCAACTAAAAGCCCTGAAGCTGTTCGGTATGGTTACTGCATTAGCGGAGATACGGGCAGAAACCCCAAGACTGGCATTAACTCCCGACGGTTGTTTAAACAGACTCATTGATGCTGAGCTAGCGGATAGACAAGCCCGTAGCCTGCGCTATCAACTTAGTGCTGCAAAATTTCCTATTCATCGAGATATGGTTGCCTTTGAGTGGCAAGAATCACCGCTACATCAAGCCCAAATACAGCAACTGGCCAGCGCAGCCTTTATGGAAGAGGCTCATAACCTGATTTTTGTGGGAGGAACCGGCACAGGAAAAACTCATTTGGCAACTGCTATGGGAGTGGCTGCTATTCACAAAAATAAACGTGTTCGATTTTACAATG